>DATCPU010000239.1:0-3889 GCA_036569925.1 Candidatus Dormiibacterota bacterium | reverse complement strand
GCCGTCAACGGCGCTTGCCTGACCGCAATGACCGTCGACGGCAATGGCTTCGAGACCGAGGCGATGAACCAGACGCTGGCGGTGACCTCGCTCGACGGGCTGAAGGTCGGCAGCCGGGTCAACCTGGAGCTTGCGATGAAGGCTTCCGATCGCTTGGGCGGTCACATCGTCCAGGGGCATGTCGACGGCGTGGGGGAGGTCGCCTCAGTCGAGGGGGACGGCTTTGCCAAGCGTCTGCGCGTCGCGCTCGATCGTGACCTGCTGCGCTACGTGATCGACAAGGGCTCGATCACCCTTGACGGAGTCAGCCTGACGGTCGCCGAGTTGGGGGAGGATTGGCTCGTGGTGTCGCTGATCCCCGAGACGTTGGAGCGCACGACCCTGGGCGAAGCCTCGCCGGGGCGCAAGCTGAATGTCGAGTGTGACGTGATCGCAAAGCACGTGGAGCGGTTAGTGGGACCATTGGCGCGAAAGGAGCAGGCGTGAGTCAGATGACGGAGACCCAGAGACAAGACGGAACCGAGCGGGCCGAGGGCGAGAGCCCCTTCTCTACGATCGAGGAGGCAATCGAGGAGATCCGCCGCGGCCGCATGGTCGTCGTCTGCGACGGCGAGGACCGCGAGAACGAGGGCGACCTGGTGATGGCCGCCCAGTTCGCCACTCCCGAGGCGGTCAACTTCATGGCCAAGGAGGCACGCGGGCTGATCTGCCTGGCGCTCACTGCGGAACGCTGCGAACGGCTCGGCCTCAACCTGATGGCGGCGAAGAACGAGGCGCCGCTGCAGACGGCCTTCACGGTGACGATCGAGGCAGCGGGCGGGGTCAGCACCGGCATCTCCGCCCACGACCGCGCCCACACGATCCAGGTCGCGATCGACCCCAACTCGGGACCGCGCGACATCGTCGTCCCCGGCCACATGTTCCCGTTGCGCGCCAAAGAGGGTGGCGTGCTGGAGCGCACCGGCCACACCGAGGCGAGCGTCGACCTCGCTCGCCTAGCGGGCCTGACGCCCGCCGGAGTGATCTGCGAGGTGATGAACGACGACGGCACGATGGCCCGCGTCCCGGACCTCGTCCCCTACTGCGAGCGGCACGGCCTGAAGATGATCACCGTCGCCGAGCTGATCTCCTACCGCCGCCGCACCGAGAAGCTGGTCGAGCGGGTGGTCGACACCGGCCTGCCGACTGCCTTCGGCGACTTCACCGCCGTCGGCTACCGCTCGCTGATCGACGACAAACATCACGTCGCGATGGTCAAGGGCGAGGTCGATGGGGCCGAGGATGTGCTGGTCCGCGTCCACAGCGAGTGTCTCACCGGCGACGTCTTCCACAGCATGCGTTGCGACTGCGGCGAACAGCTCGCCTCGGCGCTGGCGATGATCGAGCAGGAGGGCCAGGGCGTCCTCCTCTACCTTTCCCAGGAGGGCCGCGGGATCGGGCTGCTCAACAAGCTGCGTGCCTACAAACTCCAGGAGGAGGGGGCCGACACCGTCGAGGCCAACCTCAAACTGGGCCTGCCCGCCGATCTGCGCGACTACGGCATCGGCGCCCAGATCCTCGGCGACCTCGGCCTGACCAGCATCCGCATCCTCACCAACAACCCGAAAAAGATCGTCGGGCTGGAGGGCTACGGACTATCGGTCAGCGAGCAGGTCCCGATCGAGTCTGCGCCCAACGCCCACAACGAGGACTACCTGCGGGCCAAGCGCGACAAGATGGGCCACACGTTGCACCACCAGGGCCTGGCGCTCGACGAGGAGATGATCCACGACGAGGAGGAGCGCGACGCGGGGAATGCCGGTGGCTGAGCCCGGCGCGTTCCTGGAGAGCTTCGACGAGGGCGAGCGCTCGATCCTCTCCTCGCTCAGTTTCGCCGTCTGCGTCGGCCGCTTCTACGAGGATCTGGCGGTCCGCATGCTCAGCGGGGCCCGCGAAGGCTTCGAGCTGGCCGGCGTGCCCGCCTCGGCGGTGAGCGAGGTCTCGGTCCCCGGTGCCTACGAGCTGCCCTTCGCCGCCAAGTTGCTCGCGACGACCGAACGCTACGCGGGGGTTGCCTGCCTCGGCGTCGTCATCCGCGGCGAGACCGACCACTACGACTTCGTCTGCGCCGAGGCCGCCCGCGGAATTCAGGACGTGCAGCTGGCGACCGGCGTGCCCTGTGCATTCGGCGTGATCACCTGCGACACGATGGAGCAGGCGATCGCCCGCGCCAACGGCGACAAGCGCGACCAGGGCCGCAACGCCGCCCTCACCGTCGCCCGCATGGCCCTGCACAAACAGGCGATCAACCCCTACCGCTGGCTCGGCCACGACGGCTGACGGCGACCTGTACCATCCACGACCCGATGGCCAAGGTATGCCACAGCTGCGGCAAGGGGCCGGCGTTCGGCCAGTCCCGAAGCCATTCGATGGTCGCCACCAAGCGGCGCTTCGACCCGAACCTGCAGAAGGTGCGGATCGAAGAGCAGGGCCGCAAGCTGCGCACCTACGTCTGCACGCGCTGCCTCAAGGCCAACAAGGTCACAAAGGCCGCTTAGCCCGTCAGTTGGGAGCTCAGCTTGTACGGAAGCTTCCGTACATCAAACGCCGCTGGCGATAGTCCGAAGCTCATCCTTCGCTCGGCGGTGGGGCCGGGAGCTTTCTGTTGAATCGACCACTGGCAGAGCATGTGCTGGGAGGTTTGGGGCGTAGGAAGGGACGGCATCTGCCTCCCCGGGAATGTCGCGAAGCGGCGACATGCAATCTGTTTCCTGCGCGGCGGAGCCGCGCTCCTCCTCAGTCGCTAAGCGCGAAGCGCGTGCGACCTAAATTCACGGGGAGGCAGATGCCGTCCCTTCCCTGGTGGCTCAGGCGCTCTCGACTACCGGGTGCTCGCCGGTGGGCGCTGGATCGCCCTCTGCGGGCTCCACATGCAGGCGAGGCAGGATCCGGTCCAGCCAGTCCGGCAGCCACCAGGCGCTCTTGCCGAAGAGCTGCATCACGGCCGGCACGAGGACCGAGCGGATGATCACGGCGTCGATGAAGACCGCGGAGGCCAGGCCGAGACCGAAGAGTTTGATGATGCGGTCTTCACCGATCATGAACGAGGCGAAGACGGTGACCATGATCGCCGCCGCGGCGGTGATCACGCGTCCGGTCAGGGCGAGGCCACGCGTGACCGCTTCGGTCGCGTCCCTCTTGTCTTCCCACTCCTCGTGGATCCGTGACATCAGGAAGACCTCGTAGTCCATCGAGAGGCCGAAGACGATCGCGAAGAGGAAGACGGGGAAGAAGGAGATGATCGGGCCGGTCCCGTCGACGCCGATGATGCTCGCGCCCCAGCCCCACTGGAAGACGGCGACGATCAGGCCGAAGGCGGCGCCGATGCTGAGCAGGTTCATCACCATCGCCTTCAGCGGCACGAGAACGGAGCGGAAGACGATCATCAGCAGCAGCGCCGAGAGCAGGACGACGACGCCGATGAAGAGCGGCAGCTTTTCGGAGATTGCGTCGCCGAAGTCCTCGAAGATCGCCGTGATGCCGCCGACGTGGAGTTGGGCCCCGGTCTTCTGCTCGATCGGCGGCAGGACATCGTTGCGGATGTGATCGAGCAGTGCGGTCGTGTCCGCGCTCTGCGGCGAGGTCGTCGGATAGAGCTGGAAGACGCCGGTGTTTTCGGCAGGGTTGAGGGTGATCGAGGTGACTTTCGCCACCCCTTCTTCGTTCTTCAGGGTCTTGCGCAGGGTGACGAGCGCCTGGTCTTCGCCCTTGCCCGGCAGCGCCGCGACCATCGCGAAGGGGCCGTTGAAGCCGGGCCCGAAGCCTCGGCTCAGGAGGTCGTAGGCGCGGCGGGTGGTGAACCGCTCAGGCGAGTTGCCGGCGTCCGGAAACCCGAAGTGCATGTGGCGGG
>DATCPU010000238.1:0-5798 GCA_036569925.1 Candidatus Dormiibacterota bacterium | reverse complement strand
CCCCCTTTGCGCCTGCCTGACGTAGGAGCGCCAGGATGTCCTCGACCAGCTCGCCGCGCGGGCGATCCTCTCGCATCAGGACCACACCACCCGGCAATGCCTGCGCCGGCCCCGCCAACTGCTGGGCTTGCATCACCCGCTTTCGAGCCACGGGGCGGTGCCACGTCCGCGCCAGGCTCCGGCTTAGTGGCTGCAGAAGATGCATGAGGGTGACGCCGGTCCGGTACGCGAAGCCCTGGTCCCCAAAAGCGGGTGGAGGAATCGCAGCTCCGAAGTCGATGACCGCAAGTGCCATCAAGAACGCGAGGGCTGACAGCGAGACGATGGCGACCGGCCAAGCTATCAGCGCGACTGGCGACAACGCTATTGAAAGAAATGCGATCGGTACGCCCACCTGGTGAGCGAAATCGATAGCTCGTCCCCCACCCCCATAAACAGACTGATAGCCGGCCGTCCCGTAGATTCCGCGGTAAATTCGCTGGCCCCCGACCTGCTGACCTAGAGGCTGGTATATCCGTCCGCGCCAACGGGCCGTTCCGGCACTCGTAAACCTGTACGGGTGTCGAGCCTCGACGAGGGCCTCGCTGCGTCCATAGCCGACTTGCTGCCTCAGGTAGGCGCGGAGGCCTGGGCGCCGGTGATGCCAGATCTGGGCCGCGGGGTGAAAGCCGATGTGCCAGCCGCGGTCGATGACCCGCCAGCACATGTCGACGTCGTCCCCCGCCACCGTGAATATGGGATCGAAGCCTCCCACCTGCTCGAGGACCGTCTTGCGGAAAGCCATGTTGCATCCGGGGATGTGCTCTGCCCTGTCGTCTCCGAGCAGCACATGGACCGGGCCGCCTGGGGCAGCCGCCACCTGGTGGCTGCCAAGGCCGTCCTGGGGCGGCGGGGTGTTTGGGCCACCTACCCCAACCACGTCGGGTCGGTCAAAACCCAGTGCCAGATATAGCAGCCACTCGCGTGACGGATAAGCGTCGCTGTCGAGATACGCGACGATCTCACCGGTCGCGGCGCGCAAGCCTTCATTTCTGGCAGCTGCAAGGCCCCCATGCGCGATGCTCAACAGCCTGACGCCACGCTTCCGCGCTATCTCGGCTGTGGCGTCGGTGGAACCATCGTCCACGACGATTACCTCAAACGGTTCGTAGTCAAGAGCGCAGGCATAGGTCAAGCACTCGTCGAGGGTCGCCTCAGCGTTGTGAGCACATACGACCACGCTCATCGAGGGCCATTTGTCGCGGAGGTCGCGTACCCCGCGCCGGTTCCATTTCTCGGCAACCTTGAGAGAGAGTCGCGGAGAGCGATCCCGGCGGGTCAATCCGAAATGCCAGTCCTCGACCGGTTTCCCACCAACCACCCAGGCGTCGGTCCACGCGAAGATGCAGCAGCCGGCAACACCGCGGTCCATGGCGACCTCGAGCTGCCAGTCGAGCACCTCCGCCTGCTTCTTCTCGCCGGCACGGCCCGTCCCGGCGTCGAGCCCGACCTCTCCTATGACCAGCGGCCTCCCACCGGCGGCGTGCTGAAGCTTGGTCAGGTAGCGGTGAAATGAGGAGCGTGTTTCTAGGAACACATTAAAGGTGACGAAGTCCGACTCTTCGCCATGCAGGTACTCCGCTGTCGGGTAGTTGGCGTAGGTGACGAGCTGGTCTGGATCGATTTCGTGGATCAGTGCCGACAGATCTGCCAGCAACTTGCGGATCGGTTTGATCCCGACCCATCTGATGACGTCGGCCGGCACCTCGTTGCCGATGCAGATTCCAAGCACCGTTGGATTGCCTGCGACACTCCTCGCGAACGCTGCGGCTGAATCCAGGGCGTCCTTGCGTACTGACTCCCGATCGATGGAGCCACCGCTGACTATGTATCTCCAGTCCTCGTAGCTCAGTCCCGCCAGGATTCTCAGACCAGATTCGGCTGCTGCCTCCAGCATGTCGGGGGGCGGCGGGGTGTAGGTCCGCACCACGGTGAAGCCGGCCTTTGCGATCGCGGCGAGGTCCTTCCGGAGCTGCTCCGATTCCGGGAACAGTTCGCCGTCGCGCCTCTTCGCGAAGGTGCCATACGTGACTCCTCTGAAGACAAAACGCTCGTTTCCCGCTTTGAAGTGCTTGCCGTCGATTCGAACTCGCTCCTGGACCGCCAGAGACTCACCGCGCCCGCTCGAGACAGGACGTCCCTGCTCCTCGGTATCACGCGCTGTTTGTGTCTCTATTGCCATACCTTGCAAGTACCCCACGACGGCTAACGCCGATTGACCTCACGCCTTGTCCTTACGAACAAGTTTTGACGGCGTTTTCGGCGTCTCCAGCAGCCTGGATAGCCAACTTCCTGGCTGATGCGGCGCGACCAAAGTGGCCTTCTGAAAGGCCCCCACCTACTTTCTGTAAGCGCCGACTATACCCCAGCCTCGGCCAGATTCAGCCGTCTTAAGCCCACTCTACGGGGTGCAGCCGATTTTCACCAGACGCACTCTGTAACCCCACTCGGTAATGCGAGTCGAACCCCATGGGAGTACGCATCAGCCCGACCCGAATCGACCGCGAGCTTGCACGGCGTGGTTGGAGCGCCACCGACCTCGCCAGAGCCTCGGGCTGCAGCCCGTCGACCATCTCGGGTGCGCGGCGCGGCCGGCAGGTGACCAACGAGACCTTGAGCAAGATCGCGGGCGCGCTCCTCAACGCGCCGGTCGTGCCCGGTGTCGACGTCCTGCTCGAGCCTGAGACCGGAGCGCTGGTCGAAGGCCACCAAAACGGGCACGACCATCCGGGTCTTGTGATCTGACCCATGGCTTAGCCATTGCGTTTCCGGTCGCCTAGACTGCGCTGATGACGCAGCTCTATCACGACGCGCAGCGCCGGCTGCAGGACCGTTTTGACACCCGCCGCCTGGCCGATCGGATCGAGGAGCGGATCGTTCACGAGGTCATCGACGGGGGCGACGCGGAGTTCATCGCCGCCAGGGACATGTTCTTCCTGGCCACGGTCGACCCGCAGGGCAGGCCGAACTGCTCATATAAAGGAGGGGACCCGGGATTCGTGAAGGTGCTCGACGAGCGCAGCCTGGCCTTTCCGAACTACGACGGCAACGGAATGTATCTGTCGATGGGGAACGCGCTGGCGACGGGCGAGGTCGGAATGCTGTTCGTCGATTTCGAGCGCCGCTACAGGATGCGCGTCAACGGCACCGCGACGATCAACGAGGACGACGAGCTCATGAGCCTGTACCCCTACGCGCAGTTCATAGTGCGCGTGGACGTGCGCGAGGTGTTTCCCAATTGCCCGCGATACATCCACCACTATCAGCTGGTCGAGCGCTCCAAGTTCGTGCCCAAGAAAGCAGCGCGGCCGCCGGTGCCGGATTGGAAGCGCTCGGACTGGGCGTGTGACGTGCTGCCCGAAAACGATCCAGCCCGAGAACCCGCAGGCACTGAGTAGACCCGCGGCTTAACGGGCCTTCGCGGCGAGTGCGCTGCGGTTGAGGATGGTGATTCGTCCTCGCTCGAGCTTGAGCAGCCCGCGAGCCGCCTCGCGCCGAAGAACTCGGTTCACAGTCGCGCGCGCGGTGCCCGCAAGATCACCAAGCTGATCCTGGGTCAGCGGCACAGCGCCGCCTTCGGTCGCTGACGAATAGGTCTCGGCAACCTCGAGCAATCGACGCAGGACGCGCATCTCCGCGGGCACATAGAGAGCCTCCGTCAATCGTTCGGAAAGCATGCGCACTCGCGCGGCCAGGATCCGCAGCAGGGCTTCGGTCACCTGCGGTTGATCTTTACGCAGACGATCGAACTCGTCGCGGTGGATGACCATGGTTTCGGTCCGCTCCAGAGCGGTGACCGTAGCGGTCCGGCGGGAGTCCGCCGACAGGAGCGCCAGCTCGCCAAACATCTCTCCCTCGCTCTCGATCGCGAATGTGACCTGGTTTCCGTAGCTCGTGGTCAGGCCTACGGACACCCGCCCACTCGCGATCATATGAAGCGAATCCGCCGGGTCGCCCTCGTGAAACACGACCTCGCCGGCGGCGTAGCGGTGACGCCGCCCGGCCGCGAGCAGGCTCCGCCTCATCTCCTCGGACAGCCCTTCAAGCAAGCGGCTCACGAGCGCGTCGAGTGTAAGGGCTCCTGTCGAAGTGTCACCAATGCGACACAGCAAGCGTCGCGGCGGTGATCGAAGCCTGCTGTGATCCGAACTACCTTCGAGTCACCCCAAGACCACAGGCCGCGGGGATTACAACGGAGGTCACGAAAATGCAGGCTGTTGCTACCACCCGACCGAATTCCTTCCGGGCGCTGTTGGTCGTTGTCGTGATTGGGGCTGCGCTGGTCGCTGCAATGCTTGGAGGCTACGCAGCGGGCAGCCGCCCAGGCAACTCCTCGGCCAACAATGCCTCGGTTTACCAGCCCTCATCGGCGCAGCCGGCCACGCCGCTGCACGGCCGCTTCGGAGGCTTCCAGTAGTCCCCCCTTGGTTCGTATAGAGAGAGCCGCCTTGGGCATCCCCCCCGGGCGGCTTCTTTCTTTTATTGTGCCGGCCAATTAGAAAAGGCCCGCGCAAGGGCCGAGGCCGCTTCACGGAGGCATCATCGCGGCGAATTTCGGAATACGCACCGTCGCGCCGGTAGTTCCGGGTGTTCGGTGAAGCGATTCCACTACGCCTGGGTCGTGGCCGTGGTCACGTGGATCACGCTCCTGGCCGCGGCCGGCTTCAGGTCCACGCCCGCGACGCTGATCGTGCCCCTCCAGCAGGAGTTCGGCTGGTCGAGGGCCACCATCTCAGTCGCAGTCTCGATCAACCTTGTGTTGTTCGGCCTGTTCGCGCCCTTCGCCGGCGGCCTGATGGAGCGCTTTGGAGTGCGGCGCGTGGTGGTGGGAGCGCTGATGACGGTGTCAGCCGGCTCGGCACTCACGGTATTCATGAATCAGCCCTGGCAGCTCGACCTGCTCTGGGGGGTCGTGGTCGGCATCGGCACCGGATCCATGGCCAGCGTCCTCGCGGCGACCGTCGCCAGCCGCTGGTTCGTGCAGCGACGGGGGCTCGTGGTCGGCGCGCTCACTGCAGCCGGCGCCACCGGACAGCTGATTTTTCTTCCGGCTTTGGCGTGGCTGGCCGTCAACGTGGGATGGCGGGCTTCAGCCTTGCTGGTGGCTGGGGCAGCGCTGATCGGGGTGCCGCTGGTGATCATCCTGATGCGCGACCGTCCGGCTGACATAGGACTGCGCGCATATGGTGCGACCGAAGCTGACGAGCCCGCCCCGCCGTTGCGCAGTCCGGTACGTGCCGCGCTCGGCGGCCTGGCGATGGGCGTGCGCAACCGCAACTTCTGGCTCCTGTCGGTCAGCTTTTTCATCTGCGGCGCCAGCACCAACGGGCTGATCGGGACCCACCTGATCCCGGCCTCGATGGATCACGGCCTACCGGAGGTGACGGCCGCCAGCCTGCTGGCGGTGATCGGCATATTCGACGTCGCCGGCACGATGATCTCTGGGTGGCTCACCGACCGAGTCGACTCGCGCTGGCTGCTCTTCTGGTACTACGGGCTGCGCGGCCTCTCCTTGCTCTTCCTTCCGTACGCCTTCGGCCTGCAGTACTTCGGGCTGATTCTCTTCATCGTTTTCTACGGCCTGGATTGGGTTGCGACGGTGCCGCCGACGGTGGCGCTCGCGGCCGACACCTTCGGCAAGAGAAACGTTGGCGTCGTTTATGGCTGGATCTTCGCGTCGCATCAGCTCGGGGCGGCAACCGCGGCGTTTGGCGCCGGCGCAGTCAGGACCTACTTCGGCGACTACCAGCTCGCTTTCA
>DATCPU010000237.1:0-4557 GCA_036569925.1 Candidatus Dormiibacterota bacterium | reverse complement strand
CTCCACTCATGCATCGCTTCGCTTGCATTCGCTCCGCGGGAGACATCCATTGAATATCCGGCGTCTTCGACGCCGGTTTCGCTCCAACCGTGCCGTGCACACGCGTCGCCTTCGCTCCGCGGGAGCCGCTTCTTATTGAATGTCCGGCGTCTTCGACGCCGGTTGCGCTCAAGACGTGCCTTTGGCTTGCGCTCAGGCTTGTTTCCGCGGGAGACATCCATTGAATGTCCGGCGTCTTCGACGCCGGTTGCGCTCCACTCAACTTGGCTTATTAGCCGTTCGCTTCAGCGCGGTGGGCCTATTGACCGAGCGAATCGTGATGTTCGGCCGCCGCCGGCGTTAGGTCAATCGATGCGATGCGTCCCAGCCGCCCTGATCGTGCTCTGTGGTGCAACAGTGCTCATTCTTGGCACCGCGTGTGGCAGACAGCCGGCCGAGGTTGGCACCTGTCCTCGGGCCGCATCG
Organism: Candidatus Dormiibacterota bacterium; assembly: GCA_036569925.1. Lineage (GTDB taxonomy): Bacteria > Chloroflexota > Dormibacteria > Dormibacterales > Dormibacteraceae > Palsa-872. The sequence continues at coordinate 4,092 of DATCPU010000237.1, read as the reverse complement.
CCCTACACGGCTTCCGACGTCATGCTCCGGCTCAATGCGTTTGACCAGCGTCAACGCGCACTCCGATTGCCGCAGGGCAAGGTGGTCACCGCTCCCGCAGAATGCTCGGACGGCGACGCCCTCGAGCTCCTCACGGTGCAATCGGCCCCGAGAGGGTCGGCCTCGATAACCGCCTTCAAGGGGGTACATGTTGGGCAGGCGCACCTTTTCAGCCATCCGGCGTGTGGGGAGGCCTGCATGATGGGCTTTGACGCCGACATCACAGTCACGGACGGCTGCCAGATGCTGCCGCCCGCAGAGGTGATCAAGCTGGTGGTCATTCCCGCCTTGTATCCACAAGGCCAAACTCCTCCGGCGCCGCGCTCGGCTGCCGCGAAGCTGACCACGGCAATTCAGTACGTGAAATTATTCGGCGATCAGGCCGACCTTCCGCCCGACCAACTTGTCTGGGCCGTCCTCGTTGACGAACCGCTCCTGCCTACCCAGGACCCGACACTGCACGTGTGGTACTTCATCGCGATCGACGCGTGCACAAACTGGCGCTCAGTTGGCGGCTCGACTGCCACAGTTCCCTCCGGCTGGTCGTCGCTAGTAGACCTGTCGTAGAAGTCCTGATCGGAAGCCAGCCGGCAAGTGGTTGCCGAGGCCAAACTTAGGACCAGAACAGCCCCGTGGGGTAACCACGAGGCCACTCCAGCTGTCTTAGGCTCGGCGCCTGCCGCGACCGGTGACGGCGCGGAAGATGAGCAGCAGGATCACGGCGCCGATAAAGGCAACCACGATCTGCACCAAGATGTTGGTGACCGAGATATGTGCGAGGCCCGCAAGCCAGCCGCCGACGAAGGCGCCAAGAATGCCGACCACGATGTCCCAAATGAGGCCCATACCCTTGCCAGTAAGCACCTTGCCGGCAAGAAAGCCGGCGATCGCGCCCACGATGATCCAGACGATGATGCTTCCAAGTTCCATGGCTATACCTCTAGGGTTGACTTGCGCCGATGGTTCGAACGTTGGGTTGTTGCGACGGGGTTATGTGCCTCATCGTCGGTCGCCGCGGTGAGCTCGTCACCGATGCGATGGACGCGCTTGGCGAGTCGCTTCATTTCCGCTCGCTGGGATACGGCGTAGCCGCCGATCGCTGCACCGGCGACGAGCCCGAGGGCGAGCATGCCGAGCAACGGCCACAGTCCCCCTCTCTGCTTGAACTCAGGCAGGGTCACATAGTCTCCGAGCGAGGCGTCATTCCATTTTTTCGGCCAGGATCGGAAGTCCGTCAAGAGGAGGCGGGCTTCGCACCCTTCGGTGCCGTAACGATCCTGATGAGGACGACGATGCCCCACCCGATCACTGCGTAAACGACGAGCGCCACGAGTGATGCGGTCTCGAATGTGTTTGTCCTCGAGCCGGTATCGCCAAAGATCCCGGTGAATGGAGCCACCAGTGGCCCGCTCACCTGGTAGATGAAGTTGACGAAAGCCGACTGTGCCGAAGCCCCGAACAGCTTGCCCAGGAATCGGGCGGCGATCAAAATCTCGACGATGCCGACCACAAACCAGACGACCGCGGCAGCGCGAAAGTTATAGCGGCTCTGCTCAGTCATCATGACGTGCTCGACCGGAGCCGACGATGGACCGGATACGGGAGCGGATACAGGTTCGGGAGCGGGCTGCTGAACTGCCATTTAGTTTCTCATCTCTGAGATCAGGATGGCTTCTCGCACATAACAAAGTCAGCAACTTGCGACAGCGGCGCGGCCGCGCTACTGGCTCAGGCCAGGCCGGCGTACGTCGCTTCTAGCAACAGGCGATCTGAATACCAGTAGTTCTTTTTGTCGAAGTGCCCGGTGCAGGTGACGAGCGTGAGTCTCGGCTTGCCGGAGAACGAGCCGAGGCCGGCTGGGGCGGAGCCTGCCGGCACGGTTCTCATCGATGACACCACGAAAAGCTGCCGGCTCCCGTCTGCGAGCACCACCACGATCTTGTCTCCAGGGAGGAGCGTGGCCAGCTTGCCGAAGATCATCGGGTGCTTTGGATATCCGGCGTGGCCCTCGATGACGGCATCGCCTGGCGCCCCGGGCACAGGACCCCATCGGTACCAGCCGGCGTTCCAAGAATTCGCGGGAAGCTGCAAGGTCCCGAATTCGTCAACCCCAACCATCTCCACCGCGCGGTGAACGTCGAGGAGTGGGATCAGCAGCTGCGCCGGCGGAGCGGCCGGCGTGTATGGCTGAGCGGCCGGGGCGGGGTGGACGACCGGTCTCGATCCCCACCAGTCGGGCTTCCCCGAGAGATGGTTGCCGGTGACCTGTGGCGAATCGACGCTCACCGGCGGCGCCACCAGGTCAGGCAGCTGGTCGGTAGGGAGGCCGTCGCGCCAGGAGGTGGCCGCGGTGACCGCCAACAATGCGACCAGCACGATCTCGCCCAGCAGCGACGCAGGCAAGGTGACGCGCGTGAGGAATCTGGGCCGACTCCGGTTCAAAGTCTCCGCGCGATCCGCCAATGCAGATGCCATCGTAACTACCGGCTCGGCGCAGCCGACCATTGCCGGCCACGTCTCACCATTGCCTAGCTACGTCGTTCGGCGGCGGCGCCTGATTCCGCTCACGACCAACGCCATCGCACCCAGACCGCTGCCGGCACCGAGCACGAGGAGCCAGGGAAACTGGTCTCCCTGCAGCTCGCGCGGGACGCCTGTAGACGGGATGGTCAGCGAGAACCCGAGCGAGGCCGGCAGGATGTTCCCAACCGGCGGGGACCCGACCGGAGGCGCCGCCACGCCGCAGCCGCCGGGCTGGATGATGCGGTTGGTGTCGAGCGTCACCGCCCCATTGCGGGCCAGGGCCCTGCCTTCGAGCGTTGCGCCCGTCTGCATGGCGATGGAGGTCACGGCCATGATGTTGCCCACAAAGCTCGTGTTGACGTGGAGAGTGGCTGAGCTGCTGACCTGCCAGAAAATGTCGCATGGCTGAGCGCCGCCGATCAGGACGACGCGGGCGCCGGTGGCTGTGATCAGCGTGCTACCGATCTGGAAGATGTAAACGCCTGAGCCGTTGAGGGTCAGCGTGCCTGTCAGCGTCGGCGCGGTGGTCTGGCAGTAGACCCCGGGGACCAGCTTCTTGCCCCCCAGGTTCACGCCGGTGAAGTTGTTCGTTCCAGGGCAGGGCGCATTCGCCGCACGGGTGTAGGCGCTCGTCAGGTCGGTCTTGGCCTTGAGAGCCACCGCGTCGCATTTGTGCTGCACGCCCGATACTCCGGGGGGAAAGCCGGTGACTGCGCAGCCCGGCGAGATTCCCATCTGGCCAGATACCCATGTCGGGCCGGTGTTGGCGATGTTCGGCGTCCCAGACAGGACGGCGAAGTTGCCGGCGGTCCGGAGGCCTGGGTCGGTGGCGGCGAGCGCTGTGGCCGGCCAGATCAGGACCACGAGAGCTGCAAGGCTGACCGAAATAACAGTGCGTCGCATGTTTCTCACCTCGCCATGATCGTAATCGCGCCGTAACAATATCAGCAACTTTGAACGGGCGCCAAATACAAATTCCGCCCTCCATTGTTAAAGCGAATTAACAGACGTTAACCCCATGGCGATGAGACCCGCAGATCAGTCGACCGGAGCAGACGCCGCCTGCAGCGAGATGCGCGCCGCAGTACCCACGCCTTGAGTGCTCTCGATCTCGATCTTTCCACCGTGAGCGGTCACGATGTCGTTCACGATAGCCAGGCCAAGGCCCGACCCGCTCGAGCTGGGCGTCTTGACGAAACGCTCAAAAACGTGCGGCAAGAGCTTGGCGGGGATGCCCTCGCCGGTGTCCGTGACGCTTATTACCACCTGGTCGCCTGCCCATTGGACCCCGACCCGCACCGATCCGCCCGGGGGCGTGTGACGGAGGGCGTTCGAGATGACATTCGCGAGCGCGCTGCGCATGCGGGCGGGGTCGACGTCCACCATCGGTATGCCGTAGTCCAGGTCGCCCGCCAGGTTCACCTCGGACGCCTCCGACTGCGCCTTGAACGAAGCCAGCACGTCATGCACCAGGACCGTCGGGTCGACCGGCTCGCGGTTGACCACGAGGCTGCCCGCATCGGTGTGCAC
>DATCPU010000236.1:0-3217 GCA_036569925.1 Candidatus Dormiibacterota bacterium | reverse complement strand
CAACACTTCGCCTGATTCGATACCAAGCATGGATGCGAAACCCGCCCGGCGGCCCTGGGCGAGGCTCCGGGTGACCACGTAGATCACGCCCGGTCCAGGCGATGCAGTGAGGATCAGCGTGGCCAGCGTGAACAGGAGAATCGTGGTCATCGAAGGCATGGATCAATCATGATCCGGGGGTTCAATCAGGGTGTCGCCAGGTGTGGCCGGTGCGCCTCGCGAAATCCTCCGCGTAGGCGATAGAGAGCGTGTTCCAGCAGCCGGCGCCTTGGGATTCGCCAGCAGCGCAACGAGTGGTGTGACTCGTGCATCAGGCAGAGATTGCACGACGTGCACGCCACCGGTCCGCGGCGCCCTTCGGCAAGCTTCACGACCAGATCCGGCTCGCGAATAAACGGTCTGGCGAGCGCGACGAAATCCGCGTCACCGCTCGAGACGATCCCTTCCATCGTTGCGGGGGTCCGCATGCCGCCCACCAGGATGATCGGCTTGGAGACGCGCTTTCTGAGCATGCGGGCCGGCTCGAGAAAGTACGCTTCGGGGTGCGGCGGCGACACCAGGCGGTGCAGCAACAGGTCGCCGAACGCCCTGGCCGGGCCGACCGCCACGTACTCTTTCGCCGAGTCGCTCGGTAGTTGCATCGCGTTGCATGACACCTCTATAGCGTCAGCGCCCACAGCGGCAAGGACTTCACCGCGCCGAATGCCCTCGGCGAGCTGCATGCCGCCGGGGACAGCATCTTGCAGACCGAGCTTGACTGTCACCGCCATGTTCGATGGCACCGCCCCGCGAACTGCTTTCAGCACTTCGACGAAGAAGGTGTCGCGAGCCTCGGGCGACCCTCCCCACCTGTCGGTTCGCTGATTCGTCAAGGGCGATGAGAACTCGCTGATCAAATACCCGTTGGCGCCATGGATGTGCACGCCATCGAAACCTGCTTGGGCGGCTCGCGCAGCACCGGACGCAAACGCTGCGATCGCCTCCAGGATCTCAGTCTCGCTTGCGGCGTCCACAATGCGACCGGTCAGCGCGTTAGGGATCGGCGAAGGTGCGAGAGGCAGGTTGCTGACCACGCGTGACTGGCTGCCCGCGTGGGCGAGCTGCGCGAATATCTTGCCTTGGTACCGGTGCACAGTCGTGACCAAGCGCGTAAGACCTGGCAGCATGCCGTCCTCGTGGATTCCGACCTGGTGTGCCGCGTATCGCCCGCGAGGGTGGCAGAACATGTGGCCGGTTAGGATCAAACCGACCCGGTTTCGAGCCAGCGTCCCATAGATGTCGACCAGCTCGTCAGTGATCTCCCCCGCATCCCCGGCCGCAGTCTCGGATGTGCCGGCGCGCACTATCCGATTCGCAACTTCGACGGGGCCGATGCGACCCGGCTGAAATAGAACGCCGGCGGTCATGGACGCGGATGGTACCAATCAATTCACCTGCACAACCTTTACACCGTTGCTGAACCGTGCCTAGAATCACGCACAACTGATCGGGCCTGGCGGCAGGCCGCCCGCGGTGGACAGCACACGAAAAAGGGAGGCAGGAATATGAGACTGGCCAGGATCGGCGCATTGGCCTTGGCGGCAACGTTCGTCGTCGCTGCTTGCGGTGGCACCTCAACGACTCCGCCCAGCGATAAATTGAAGGTCGCGTTCATCTGGGTCGACCCCGTCAACGGGTCGGGCTGGACCCTGCAGTGGGACCGCGCGCGGCAAGACCTCGAGAGCAAGCTCGGCGTCCAGACCATCGCCGTCGGCCCCATCGCCGAGAGTGCCGACGTGATCCCCGTCTATGAAGATCTGATCCGCAAGGGCAACAAGATGATCTTTGCGACGGCGTTCGGCTACCAGCCGTTCACGACGCAAGAGGCGAAGAAGCATCCCGACGTGAAGTTCATCGGGATCGGCCCCAACACGCAGGCGCCCCTTCCAAACGTATCGACCGTGTACGGCAACCTGTGGGAGGCCCGCTTTGCCACCGGGGTGGCGGCCGGATTGATGACGAAGAGCAACAAAATCGGGTTCGTCGTCGCTCACACGATTCCATCGGTGGTGGCGGGCGTCAACGGCTTCGCGCTTGGCGTGCGGTCGGTGAACCCGAATGCGACAGTCAAGATCAGCGTGACGAACACGTGGTACGACCCGCCGAAAGAGACCGAAGCCGCCAACTCGCTGATCCAGGCGGGCAGCGACGTGACGGCGCAGCACGAGGACTCGACGGCAACATTGCTTGCGTCGGCCGCCGCGAAGATCTACAGCATCGGGTCGGAGGCGGATACCCACGACATCGCCCCAGCCGCGTACCTGACGGGCACCTATTACGACTGGAGCAAGTACGCGCAAGACCAGGTGACAGCGCTGCAGAACGGCACGTGGAAGGCTGACGATTACTCTGGTGATCTCGAGTCGGGGCTGATCGCGGTGGGCCCCCTCAACTCAAGCATGCCGCCTGATGTTGCGGCCAAGGTCCAGCAGGCGATTGCGGACCTGAAGAGCGGGAAGATCAAGGTCTTCACGGGCCCGATTTTCGACAACGCCGGGAAGCTTCGGATACCCGCCGGCACGACCTGGACTACCGCCGACATCTACACCAAGACCAACTTCTTCGTCAAAGGAGTCGACGGCAAGGTAAGCCAGTAGCTGTCGGGGCCGAAAGCCGGTGCTGACCGATGAAACTTCTACGGGGACGGCTTCTGAGGAGGAGGCCGTCCCCTCCTCATCGGATCCGGTACTCGAAGCGAGAGGGATCAGCAAATCGTTTGGTGACCGCTTGGCGAACGACCACGTCGATCTCACCGTTCACAGAGGCGAGATCCGCGCCCTTCTCGGCGAGAACGGCGCCGGAAAGACCACGCTCATCTCGATTCTGTGCGGCCAGTATCGGCCGGACGCCGGCCACATAACCGTCCGAGGCCGTGGTCTGGCCCTCGGCTCGCCGCGCGCGGCCCTCAAAGCCGGAATCGGCGTCGTGCACCAGGATTTCAGGCTGGTGCCGCGATTCACAGTCACTGAGAACGTCGTTCTCGGCACTAACGCTTGGGCGCACGGTAAGGCAGAGAGCGACGTCGCGGCGCGCGCCCGCGCGGCCGGCTTTCGGTTGGACCCTCGGGCGCCGGCATGGGCGCTGAGTGTCGGAGAGCTGCAGCAGCTCGCCATCCTCAAGCTTCTTTACCGCGGTCTCGACATCATCATTCTCGACGAGCCCACCGCTGTGCTAAGCC
>DATCPU010000235.1:0-3960 GCA_036569925.1 Candidatus Dormiibacterota bacterium | reverse complement strand
CTGCCAGATTCCCTCCACGCCCTCCGGCGCCTCGTGCCTGTGCTGAAGAAGGTCATCATTCTCAGCAGCCGCACGAAAACCGAGCTCGAGGAGCACTTGCCCATTCCCGGCGCTGAGCTCATCGGCGACAGCGGGCTGCCGCCCCCGACTCCCCAGGAGCTTGAGGCGTTGAGAGTGTTCAATGCCGAGGCGGCGAAGCTGCTCGGCCACACGCCCGGAGCATGGATCGAGATCAAGCCCGCGAGCAGCGCCGTGCATTTCCGCAACGCCCCGATCAGCGGACAAAAGGTGCTCGACATCCTTCGCCCCCTGATGCATCAGACCGGCTTGTACGGCGGATTGGGTCGGAAGGTCATCGAGGTGCATTCCCCTCAGGCCGGCAAGGGCAACACCCTCGAGGCTCTGGTCAAGCGCCTCAACGCGGGTGGCATCGTGGTGATGGGCGACGACGAAAACGACAGGTCGATGTTCAGGGTGGCCAGCCGCGCGTCGGTTCCGCACCTGTGCATCGGCGTTGGGTCCACCGAGGTGCCGCCCGACCTGTTCGACCATTGCGACCTCGTTCTTGACGGCCCGTCGGAAGCCTCAGCCTTCCTTCGCAGCCTGTCGGAGTGGGCGACCGCCGCTGAGCAGAGCTAAGGCCTCACCGGGCTGATCACCAGGTCTCGCAGGTCCTGGACCTGGCGGCTGATCCACCTTGTGATGTCGTTGGCCCGCACAACCTCGCGCGCGCCCTCGTTCAACCGTTTCTTCTCCGTCGTCCCCATCATGAGTCCGACGTACAACGCGGCCGCAGTGGCCTCCACGTCGAAAGGGTTGATCGACAGGACGAAGTTATGAAGCTCTTCGTGGGCGCCCGCATTTTCTGAAAGCACGATCACACCGTTGGTCGCATTGACGAGCGCGCCTTCCTTGACCACGAGGTTCAGCCCGTCGTAAACCGGGTTAACGAGCAGCACGTCGTAGTTCTTGAGCGAGGCGACTGCCTTGCGCTCGCTTTCTCCGATCTCCAGTCGAACGGGCTGCCAGGTCTCAGTACCGAACTCGCTGTTGATTCGACCGACTATCTGCCGGATCTGCCGCACGTAACGGCTGTACACGGCGACGTCCTGGCGTGACGGCTGCAGAAAAGCCCAGAACTGCACCTGACCGCGCAGCTCTGCGTGATACCGCAGCAGCTTGTCGTAAGCGATGAAGCCGCGAACGATGTTCTTGGATGGATCTGTCCTGTCGATGCGCGAGATCAATTTCGGCGGGCGCCATGACGCCAGGTCCCGCTCCTGCCGCTTGACACCACGCGACCCAGCGAGCCGCGCAGTCGTCGAGACGTCGATCGATATCGGGTAATGCCGCGCATAGACGACGCGGCCGCCGTAGAAGACTGCCCGCTCGCGCTCGTCCACCTGAAGGCCGGCGTTCTCTTCGCAGGTCAGTAGGAAGTTGCGCACGTCGAGGCTCGACTGAAAGCCGACAACGTCGCATCCAAGCAGACCCTCGAGAATCGCGTCGCGCATGGTCTTTGGCAGCACCTTCCAGTACTGCGGCGTCGGCCAGGGCACATGAACGAAGTGCTGGATCATCGCCGACGGCAACGCGGTGCGCACCAGGCGCGGAACGAGGTAGAGCTGGTAGTCGTGGACCATCACCAGGGGCCGGCTCGGCGCTGCACGAGCGATTTCGATCACCTTCTCAGCCATGAGCCGGTTGACCTCGACGTAGCCCTCCTCCCACGCCTGGTGGATGCGATCGTCGATCACCGGCTCGTTGCCCAGGTCCCACAGGTAGTGCTGGATGAACCAGAGCACGGGGTTCGCGAAAACTCCGTAGTACAGCTCGTACTGCTCTCTTGTGGGCGTCGCGTAATGGAGGCGGCCGGTGGAGTTCAGCAGGGGCACGTTGATCGGGGTCCCTTGCCTCGCGGCGATCTGCCGCTCCTCATCGGTGCGCGTGCACGCGACCCAATCGGCCTCGGTGGCCTCGGCCAGGGTGAGGAGTGCGGTGATCACGCCACCCGCGCCGCGCCTGAAGCCTCCTTCGGGAGTCGGCTCGGAGGGGGCGCGATTGCAGACCAGGATGGGGGAGACGTCGGGCAGCGTGCGTGTGACGTACGCCCGCATGGCCGACCCAGGGCTGCCGCGCTCCGTCGACACTGGCACCTCTTCGGCGATGCTCACCCCGCCATGATGGGCGGTCGCGCTAGCGGACGAAGGCTGACCGATCGAGTGGCAGGTCGCGCAGCCTGATGCCGGTGGCTCGCGCCAGCGCGTTCGAGATCGCCGCCGGGCCGGGCACCGCAGGTGGCTCGCCGACGCCCTTGGCACCGAGCGGTCCGACCGCCGAGGCCACCTCGACCAGCCTCACATCGATCTCCGGAAGCTGATCGGCGGTGGGGAGCTCGTAGTCGAGGAAACTGGCGGTCCGCAGCTGCCCATCGACGTTGTAGGCCATCTGCTCGCCGAGCGCGCGCCCAAGGCCCTGCACCACGCCACCGTGGATCTGGCCTATCGCCTCGGGCGGGTTGATGGCGCGGCCGACATCCTGGATGGCGGCATAGCCAGTGAGCTGGAAGGCGCCGGTTTCCGAATCGGTGCGGACCCGTGCGATGTGGACGGTGAACATCGGGGAGGCGGCCTGGACCGCCGACCGGCCGGTGGCCTGGATCGGCCGGTACTTGCCCATGAACTCGGTGCTCATAGCCACCAGCTTGGTGACCTCGACATACTTCTCGGGCACGCCGCGGACCGTCACGCGACCATCCGCTATCTCGAGGTCCTCAGGCGCCGCCTCCAGCTCGTTGGTGGCGATCTCCAGCAGCTGGCGACGCGCCTCCAATGCAGCTTCCTGCACCGCGCCGCCCATGCTGTACGTGACCTGACTCCCTGCCGCGACCGGCCCGAAGGGGGCGGTCGAGGTATCGCTGGTTTCAATCCGGACCCTGTCAATTGGAAGGCCGAAGGCTTCCGCGGCGATCATGGCCAAGCCCGTGGATGCGCCGCTAACGTCGACAGTCCCAACGTGCACTGTGAGTGTGCCGTCAGGCTCGACGCGACAGCCGGCCGACGACGGCGTGCGCGCCCCGCCCCACATCCCAAGGGCGATGCCGACGCCCTCGCCCTTCTCGGTTGGTTTCGTGTACAGGGGATGCTTTTGCGCCTCCTGCAGGCACTCGATCATGGCGATCGCCGGCAACGGCTTGCCATCCGGTCCCGGGTCCCCCTCGCGCCTGGCATTCTTGAGGCGGAGGGCGATGGGATCCATCTTCAGCTCGAGCGCCAGCTCGTCCAATGCCGACTCCAGCGCAAAGTAGGCCTGGGGCGCGCCGGGAGCACGGTAAGCCTCAACCGGCGTCTTGTTGGTGGAGACCTCATAGCCGGTGATCTCGAAGTTGGGGCATGCGTAAGTCGAAGTGAGGAACATGCCCGTGATCCCACCGTGCCAGCCTGCCGTCGCGCCGTTGTCATAACGAAAGTTGGCGCGAAGCCCGACCAGCGTGCCGTCGCGCTTGGCGCCCAGCTCGATGTCGAAGCTGGCAGCGGGCGCTGCACGTGCGACCGCGAAGACCTGCTGACGGCTGAGGTTGAGGCGCAGCGCTCGACCGGTTCGTCGCGCGAGGAGCACGAGGAGCGTCTCGAGGAGCGTGACCTTGCCGCCGAAACCTCCGCCCACCGCCATCGGTACGACGCGAACCTTGTGGGTCGGGATGCCAAGCACCTTGGCGACCTCGTCGCGAAGGGCGAAGGGACCCTGTGTCGGCGCCCAAACCGTCATCCCGCCATCGGGCTCGGGGCGAACCATCGAGACGTGCGGCTCCAGGGGCGAGTGGTGGACGCCCGCAAGGCTGTAAGTGGCCTTGACCACGACGTCCGCCGATTTGAGTGCTCCGTCGGTGTCGCCATGCTTGAGGTTGACGACGCTGCTGACGTTCGCCGGCCGCTTCGGAGCCGCGCCGTTGGACTCGGA
>DATCPU010000234.1:0-4411 GCA_036569925.1 Candidatus Dormiibacterota bacterium | reverse complement strand
CAGTTCCACTCGGGATGCCCGAGGTCCTGCGTGAGGGGTCAGACGTGACACTGGTCACTTATGGGGCCTGCTGCGCCATCGCGCTGGAAGCCGCCGCCGTGCTTCAGGACCTGGGCGCCTCCGCTGAGGTCATCGACGTCCAGACCCTCAACCCGTTCGACGTGAACCAGTCAATTGGGCAGTCGCTCGAGAAGACCCACGCCGTGCTGTTTCTCGACGAGGACATGCCAGGCGGCGCGTCTGCTTTCATGATGCAGCAGGCGCTGGAGGTGCAGCAGGGCTGGTGGCACCTTGACTCGGCACCACGCACGCTTGCCGCGTCGCCGAACCGCCCGGCTTACGGTCCCGACGGCGACTACTTCACGAAGCCGAACCGCGAAAGTGTCGTCAACGCGATTTACGAGATGATGCGAGAGCGCCAGCCTTGGCGGTTTCCCTCGCTCGCAACTTAGCCGGCCGGAGTCCTGTACACGCCCATCGCGTAGCCGCTCCATGCCCTTGAGTTCCAGCCTCGCACTGGTCCGAGGTTGTCCATGAGTCGAGCGGCGGCGCGGATCGGGAGGTTGATCAACCGGCTCCGAGCATCCGTTTTTCTGGCGGCGTAGATGCGAGGCTCCCAACCGCCGACGTAGCCGCGGAACAGCACCTCGAGACCTGCCTCCTGTTCGAAGCGCGGCCAGGTCCTGGTATCCATGGTCGCCAGGTTGTGAATGCTGATCATCTCGGGGCGGGTCACCTTCATGACGTGCTTGCTGATGCCACGGAAGTTCGGCAGCCCGACCACTATCACGCCGCCCGGCTTGGCCAGCTCGGAATGTTTGCGGATCATCGGCAGTGGGTCGCTGAAATGCTCAATGAGGCCCAGTGAGTAGACCATGTCGAATCGCGGCAGGTCGGAGAGATCGCTTTCGAGAACGTCGCGGCAATACACGCTGACCGGAATCCCCAGGAGCTGGAAGTTCTGTTCGAGCTTGGCGCAGCCCACGGGAGAGATGTCGATTGCATACGCCTCGCCGCCAGACGCCTTCGCGACGTAAGCGAGGTAACCTCCAGGAGCCCCGCCGAGCTCGACGATCCGAGCCCCGGAATGCTTGGGGGCGAACCGCTTGAGGACCTTCAAAATCTCCCTCTCGTACGGTCGCGCCTTGGCTTCATCCGCGGCGACCGGGAGCTTCAAGTTTTCCCAGTAGGCATCCCAAAACTGCTCGTCCGTGAGCGCGTGCGCTGCATCCGGCTCAGTCATCTGGGCTTATCCACTATCAAGTTGGCCACGGCCAGCGCAGGCGTCCGATTCAACAGGGCAACACCCTCAAGCAGCCAGATGATGAAGCCGGCCGCGCCATCGCTCCCAGGCGGCGGCATGAAGCGGCGCGGTCCGCGGACCTCGCGTGCGGGGGCGCCGTCAGATAGACCGGCAAGGGCGCGGGCCTTGCGGACTCCCGCATCCATGCCTCCCAATTCGTCGACGAGCTTTCTCTCGAGAGCCTGTGCCCCAGTCCAAACCCGCCCCGCCGCGATGGGGTGGACCTCCTCGCGTGTCATACCGCGGGCGCGCGCGACCACATCGAGGAAGAGCGCGTAGACCCTGTCAATCTCGGCCTTCACGATCTGGCGTTCCTCTTTCGAGTACGGCGTCTCATCGCTGCTCATGGCGGCGTGCTTACCAAACACGATGGTTTCACGGCGGGCATGAAGCTTCTCCCAAAGTCCGCCGGTCACCAGCTTTCCGCTGAGTACGCCGATGGAGCCTGTCAGCGTGCCCGGTCGGGCGACGATCCAGCGCGCGGGAGTCGCGACCCAATAGCCGCCCGAGGCGGCGACAGGGCCCATCACAGCGACCAGCGGTTTGCGAGAGTTGATCTGGTCGAGCGCTTGGCGCATGGCCTCAGAAGCCGTGGCCGAGCCACCGCGAGAATTGACGTACAGGACGGCCGCAGCCGCTCTCCTGTCTGCAGCGACCTGGCGTGCGAGCTGGACGATGGACAGGTCGCCGGCGCGGCTGTCGCCGACCAGGGGGATTTCGATCGGCGGCTGCACCGGCAGCCGTCCCGAGCGGCCATCGATGATCGTGCCCTCGATGCGGAGGATGGCGACGTATTTGCCGCGGCCGGTGGTGGGGGCCGCCCTTCGCAGCGTGCGCTGGGCCTGGTCCCAGGACGCGACCCGGACGCGTGAGCTGGTCGCGAGGTGATTGGGCAGATCCTCCTCAGAGACCACTGCGTCCACGAGGCCCATGTCGCGTGCGTCGTCATCCGAGTATGGCGAGGAGTCGATCAGCGTTTTCGCTTGATCGTCGCTGACTCCGCGGCTGCCGGCAATCGCCGCGGCCAGCTCCTGGTGCTGTGAATCGAGCAGCCAGGTGATCTGCTCGCGCAGCTCGCCCGACATCTTCGACTTGGTCAGCACATCGGCGGCCGATTTGTAGGGCGAGACCTGAATGAAGTCGGCTTCGATTCCAAATCTCGCGAGCGCGTCGGCGAGGAACATGCCGGTGGAGGCAAAGCCGAGCGGCTGGATCGAACCCGCGGGCATCAGCAGAATCTCGTCGCAAGCGCAGGCGACGTAGTAGGTCGCGTTGGTGTAAAACGGCGCCCAGGCGACCACCCTCTTGCCTTTGGCGCGCAGTCTGGAGATGAGGTCGCGGAGGTCTTGCAGCGTTGCCATCGACATCGGCACGGGACGCAGGTGCAGGACAACGCCACGGGTTTTGGGCTCGCGTGCGATGAGGTCGAAGCGCTCGGCGAGCTCTTTGAGGCTCAGCCTTGGCCTGGAGAAGAAACGCTGCCAGCGCGGTATCGGGGGATCGGGGAGGGCCGGGAGATCAGCCTCGAGGAGGAAGAGCACGTAGTCGGGGGACTTGCGCAGCGCACGGCGAAAGCTCGATATAAGCCAGGCGAGATATCGGAATGGATAGGTGAGCACCCTCAGACCGAAGTCTAGAGGTGACCGATTGGTGCAAGTCTGGACGCCCCCTCCGTCGGCTGCGCCGACACCTCCCCGGCAAGCGGAGAGAGCGCCCTCTAATTGGAACCGGGGAGAACCTTATCTATGAGGGGCCGGGCGGATCGCCTCACACGACCTTTGAGATTTCGAGGTGCTCGTCCATGTCTTCGCTGAGCCTTGTCGCTCCGTATTCCTGGCCGACGCGCTGGTGGTAGGGGACGCCGGTAAACAGGTGGTGGCTCTTCGTCGGTATGTCTGACCCGTCCCACTCTTTTCGCTGCAGCGCCATGTAGCCCTCTTCCTTCTTTGTCTTGAGGTCGTCCAAGAGGACCGACATGCCGCGACCTGCGGCATGCTGGAGGGCAAGGGTGATGAAGATGAACCCGACTCCCAGCTCACCGAGGTCATCCCAGGTGATCGGATCCTTCTCGTTGATCCACTTGAATGACGACGAATAATTGAAGGCGAAGCGGGCCTTCGGAAAGCGCTTGCGAATCTCGCTGCAGAAGTGCTCCGTCGGTTCGCGCTCCGCCGTGGGAAACTCGCACCACAAGAGGTCGGGCACGCCGCTGTCCATGTAACGCAGCCCTCGGTCGATGGCGAGCTGGATGCCACGCTTGGTTTCCGGCGCCTCGGTCGCCGACACGCCGTCGGTGCGCGCGATGATCACAAAGTCCTTGTGACCCAGGTCGTCAGCCGCGTTGCGCATCATCTTCAGCTTGCCCACGAACTCATCGGCTGAGATCAGGGCCTTGCCGGCGATGTGACCGCAACGCTTGGGCATGACCTGGTCCTCCAGGTGCGCGGCCGCGACGCCCGCTCGCACGTACAGATCGACGGTCCGCTGCACGTTGAACAGGTTTCCGTAACCGGCGTCCATGTCGACCACCACTGGAGGAATCTCGAGATGGAGTGGGGCGACGCCTTTGTCCGGGTCGCCCATGGCCATCGTGAGCTGGAATTTGCGGAGGGCGCTGACTGTGCGTCGCGCGCCGTCGGCGATCTCGACCGAGGAGTAGATGTCCATATCGGTCGTGCCGAGGTGGCCGATCGCGAACGAGTAGCCGCTGAAGTAGACGGCGTCGAAACCGTGATACATGACCAGCTCGGCGCCGAAGGGGTCGTACACGCCAGGGCCGAAGACATAGGGCTGCGTGGCAAGGAGGCGGCGCAGGCGCTTGCTGGGCTCCTCGTTACGGGAGGCGGGTACCTTGAACCCTTCGGGAAGCAGGGGCGTCGAGACCAGGTCCATCTGCCGCTCCTTTACTCGTTCTCGTGATCGCAGTTACAGGGCTCGGGGCACTCGCACTCGTGGTCGGACGGCTCGGTTTCGAGGTCGGTGGTCTGTTCCATGTAATGCATAACGCGGAGCCTAGGCAGAGCGGTGATATTCGTCCAATCAATTGATTGGATGGAAGTTATCGGGAAAGTTGATATCAGTCTGCGGTTGTCAGCAGCTCCAGAAATG
>DATCPU010000233.1:0-20170 GCA_036569925.1 Candidatus Dormiibacterota bacterium | reverse complement strand
CCGGCGCGTCGCCATCCGCAGGCTCAAACCGAGCTCTTCCAGAATCGTGATGCCCTGTGCGAACAACGTGCGGGCGACCGCGAATCGGCCCTGCATCGCACTCAGACCTGCAAGCACACCGAGCGTGCCGGCCTCCACGGTGAGGTCATCGTTTTGGGCTGTGCGACGAATCTCGTCGCAGCGGCGAATGGCCTCGTCTACCGGTGTGGGGCCGAAGTGATAGGTGACACCGAGCCACCACATGATGTCGCCGATCTCCCGCTGATCACCGGACCGCCGCGCGTGCAGCAGAGCGCGCTCAAGGGCTTCGGTGCCGGCGGCCCATGACGAAACGACATGTTCGTCTCCCAGTAAGTGCCATGCCTTGGCGAGCCCAAGCTCGTCGCCGAGCCGGTCAAACTCTGGGATCGCCATCCGGGCCAACTCAACAGCCTCGTCCTCGGTTGCGCGGCGGGCTTCGAGTCTCCAGATGATGCGCTCGATCAGGGCTCTCAGCTCAGCTCCGCGGTCGCCCCCGGCCCTTGCGGCGTCAACCGCCTCTGTGAGAGTCTCCTCAGCCTCGCCGAACCTTCCCGTCCGGGCGAGGACACTTCCGAGCCGTTCCAGGATCTCGCTGCGCGAGGACGTTCCCTTTGCGGCCGTGTCTGCGGCGGAGCGCAGCTTGGGGAGCGCCAAGGTCATGTCACCGCGAGCGAAGTCGTCCATGGCCGCCTTCAGCTCGTTCTGCGGAGACTTCCGCATTGCGGTTGAGAGTGTAAATGGTGACTAAGAGCTCGTCATCCACTTATGCACGCCATGTCTAGACTGCTGCCATGACGTCTGGTGTCGTCAGAAAGACCGTCACAGTGGTCTTCGCCGATATCTCGGGGTCAACCAGCCTCGGAGAACGACTCGACGCTGAGGCCCTGCGCGAAATAATGGATCGCTACTTCGAGGAAATGCGCCTCACCCTCGAGCGTCACGGTGGCACCATCGAGAAGTTCATCGGTGATGCCGTGGTGGCTGTCTTTGGAGTGCCAAATCTCCACGAAAACGATTCTTTTCGCGCGGTTCGCGCGGCGTTCGACATGCGATCGGCGCTGCATGAGCTCAGCAACGCTCTAGAGCAAGAGGCCGGCATTCGGTTGGAGGCGCGCATCGGAGTGAATACCGGTGAGGTGGTGGCTGGCGACCCGTCGAGCGGTCAGACATTCGTCACCGGCGACTGCGTAAACGTCGCCGCGCGCCTGCAGCAGAATGCGTCGCCCGGGGAGATTCTCATCGGCGACGCAACGTTCCGTCTCGTGCGTGATGCGGTCAGCGTCGAAGCGCTCGAGCCAGTAATGGCCAAAGGAAAAAGTGCACCGGTGGCTGCATGGCGCCTGCTGGACGTCAGCCAAGGCGCGCCTCCGCTAGCTCGACCACGCGATGCACCGATGGTCGGACGTGAGGTCGAGCTCGCCGAGCTACGGCGCTGGTTCGATGCTGCGACGCGCGAGCGAACGTTCCGGCTGGTCACGTGCGTTGGTCCTCCAGGAATCGGCAAGTCTCGGCTCGCTGACGAGTTTGTCGCGAGCATTGGCGACCGCGCCCGCGTTCTACGCGGCCGCTGTCTCGAGTACGGCGAAGGCATCACGTACGCGCCCGTCGCCGAATTGGTGCGGCACCTTGGCGGCGCCGCATCGAGTGTCCACGCGACCGTCGCAGCAGGTGAAGAAGGTCCTGTCCTGCGTCATCTCAGTCGTGCGATCGGCGCGGAAGCCGGCGCCAGCACGACAGCCGAGATCTT
This sequence comes from Candidatus Dormiibacterota bacterium, assembly GCA_036569925.1. Taxonomy (GTDB): domain Bacteria; phylum Chloroflexota; class Dormibacteria; order Dormibacterales; family Dormibacteraceae; genus Palsa-872. The sequence goes on along the minus strand of DATCPU010000233.1, from coordinate 18,402 downwards.
CTGGGCAGTCCGCAAGCTTCTAGAGGGGCACGCTCGCGAGCAGCCGGTCATCGTGGTGCTCGACGACATCCATTGGGCGGAGCCGACGCTACTCGACCTCATCGAATACCTGGTCACGCTCGGAACCGCCGCAGTGCTGCTTCTCTGCCTGGCGCGGTCGGAGCTCCTCGATGCCCGGCCAAGATGGCCTGCCTCGAGCCCAATCGCGCACATCCTTTCCCTCGAGCCTCTCAGCGAAACCGAAGCCACTTCGCTTCTGGATTCGCATCGAGCGAGCAAAGCGCTGGCCGCGCCCCAGCGGAACCGCATCTTCGAGGCCGCCGGTGGCAATCCCTTGTTCCTCCAACAGATGCTCGCGATGATCGTCGAAGGCGCGACGTCAATCGAAGTTCCGCCGACCGTTCACGCGCTGCTGGCAGCTCGGTTGGAGCGGCTTCCCGACGGCGAACGCACGCTGCTGGAGATCGCGTCAGTCGAAGGCCAGCTATTCCATCGCGGTGCGCTTATCGAGCTATCCGAGGACCGTGAAAAAGATGCGCTGGGCGCCCAGCTCGTCGCGCTGATGCGCAGACAGCTCATCCGGCCCGACGGAACCGGCTCTGGCGATGACGATGCATTCCGATTCGATCACGTGCTCGTCCGCGACGTGGCATATGAGGCGATGTCGAAGGACAGGCGTGCCGATCTGCATGAGCGCGTTGCAGATTGGCTTGAGCGCATGCCGGGTGAGGCCAACGAAGTCATCGGATTCCACCTCGAGCAGGCATTTCGATATCGCACTGACCTGAGGCGGAATGCGCAGAGCGTCGAGCTGGCCAAACGTGCGGGGACGCGATTGGCCGCGGCGGGAAGACACGCGTTCGGACTGGGCGACATGGCCGCAGCCGTCAACCTGCTGGATCGAGCGACATCTCTACTCGCCCCCAACGCAACGCAGCGCGGAGAGCTGCGGTTGATGCTCGCCAGCGCACTGGCACGGACGGGCGACCTGCCGCGGTGCGAAACAGTCCTGACGGAACTCATCGACGAGGCGCAAGCGCGGAGTGACCGCCGCCTCGAAGTACATGCCCAGGTGGAGCGCGCAGCCTGGCGACTGTGGCGAGAACCATCTACCGGCGGGACCGCGCACAGTCTCGCCGAAGAAGCAATCGCGTCCTTCACCGAAATTCATGACAACCTTGGACTGGCGCGCTCGTGGCGTTTGCTGGCCGATGCGGAGTCGACCTGGAGAGCGAACCTGGCAGCGCTCGAGCGCGCGGTCATCCATGCACGATTGGCTGGCGATCCTCGCGAAGAGTCGGATGCACTTTGGTGGATCGGCGTCGCCATGCATTTCGGCCCCATGGCGGCCGACAACGCCATCCCGCGCTGCGAGGAGATCCTTAGCCGCGCCGGTGGTGATCGCACACTGGACGCCGGCATACGTGGAGTCCTCGCCGGACTCCACGCGATGCGGGGCAATTTCGACAAGGCCCGCGAGCTTTACGAAGAGGGATTCGCCATTCTCGAGCAGCTGGGTCTGCAGCTACGCATGGCAACGCGTCGCACCATTTCTGGTGCGGTCGAACTGCTCGCTGGAGATCCGGTCGCCGCAGAGCGCGAGCTGCGATGGGGCTTCGAGCGTTTGAGCGAGATGGGGGAGCGCATCGATCGCCCGGGAATCGCGGCGCAGCTTGCCGAAGCCCTCTATCAACAGAATCGGTACGACGAATCTGAGTTTTTTGTAGATATCAGCGAGGAGGGTGTTCCAAGCGCTCGCGTGCGTTACCGGTTCGCGGTGCGGGCAAAGCTGCTCGCTCGCCGGGGGGAGGTGGCGCGGGCTGCCGAGCTCGCAAAAGCAATGGTCGAACTCGCCGAACGTGAGGACAACCTCAACATGCACGGTCACGCACTCATGGACCTTGCCGAGGTCTTACGGCTCGCAGGACAAACTGAAGAATCCAGGAGGCATATCGAGTCAGCGCTTGATGTTTATGACCGGAAGGCAAACGTAGTCTCCGCGGCGGCAGCCAGAGCTGTCCTGGAACGACTTGATGATCCAACCGAGAAATGACCTAGAAGCTTTTAACCGGCTCAGCCCACGGCGAGCCGCGGACGGGCAATCCCGACGAAGGACTGCGAGCCTCGGTCATACGTGACCGGGCGAGCATAGGCGGCGAAACCGCTGATTGGGAACCAGGTGTCGACTCCGCGCACGAGGTCGCGCGGGCCCTCGATCTCCAACCGGCCGGCTCGCGTCGCATCCGCCAATCGGAGCTCTCCCAGGTACACCCTGGTGACGCACTCGAGGTCGCTTCGAATCGCGAGGTCGTCACCGTATCCCGGGTCGCTGTAGCAGAGATCTGGGTCGTCGCGCCTCAGCACCAGCCAGTAGCGTTTTTTCTCATCTCGAAACTCAAAACGAACCACGCGCCGCTTCGGAGGGAGCTGGTCCGACTGCAGATGCGTCAGGATCGCCCACATCAGCACGTCGCCATCGAGGTGCTCTTGCTGGATCTCGAGGTATTGCTGACCCCAGACGCCGAGACCCTTCACCAGCTCCACCAGGTTCGCGCCTGCTTCGGTCAGGTGGTAGACCGAACCCCTGCCCCTTGGATTAAGGGGTCGTCTCGATGACTCCCACTCGTTCCAGGCTGCGTAACCGGGCGCCGAGCATGCTCGGGGAGATCGAATGAAGGCCTTTGAGGAGCCGCGGGTAATTTCCAGCTATGAAACAGAGATCCGTGCTGCTCGTGCTGGCTTTCGTCGTTACGTTGGGTGGGGCGTCGGCAGTGCCGGTCAGCGCGCACGCGGCGGCTCATCCCAACACGGTGATCACATGGAACGGGATCATGATGGCCACCTTCGCCACGGCGGCCGTGCCGCCGCCGGCCGCTATCCGTCTTGGTGCGATCGTTCAGGCGTCGGTTTTCGACGCCGTGAATGGCATTGACCCGCAGTACACCGCCATACACGTGGCGCCGGCGGGGCCGGCCGACGGATCCCGAAAAGCTGCGGCCGCCGCCGCGGCTCACACCGCGCTGGTGTCGCTGTTCCCGTCGCAGCAATCCGCGCTTGACGCCCAATTCGCGAGCTCGATCGCGGCGATGGGCGACGACGAAGGCCCGAGCTCTACGATCGCCAGCGGTATCGCCTGGGGCAACGCGGTCGCCGGCCAGATTCTCGCGTGGCGCGCGACGGACGGATTCAGCACTGTCCTTCCCTACACACAGGGATTCGCGCCCGGGGACTGGGCGCCGACTCCGGGTGGCTCGGGTCCACCCAAGTTCCAGTCGCTTTCGATCACCCTCCCGTTTGCCATGACCTCGCCGTCGGAGTTCAGGCCGGTCGGACCGCCCGCGCTGACCAGCGAAAGATACGCAACTGACTTTAAAGAGGTGAAGAAATACGGCGGCGCGACGAGCACGGCCCGCAGCTCATTCCAAACCGAGACGGCAAAGTTCTGGCAGCTGGACACACCGATCGGGATCTGGGATCGGGCGGCCGACTCGCTGGCCCTGGCCAATCACCTGAACCTGCTGCGCAGCGCACGACTCCTGGCAATGGTGAATCTGGCCGAGGCCGACGCCATAATCGCAGTCTTTGACGCCAAAGCGCACTTCAACAGCTGGCGGCCGGTCACTGCAATTGCCGGGGCGGCGCTCGACGGCAACTCGGACACAACCACCGAGGCGGGCTGGCTGCCGCTGCTCACCACCCCGTACTTCCAGGAATACCCCTCGGCACATTCGGGCGTCAGCAGTGCCGCGACTGCCGTGCTCGCATCGTTCTTTGGCAAGAAAGCGTCCTTTACAGTCACGTCCGCGGGCCTGCCCGGAGTGGTACGCATCTTCGACAGCTTTTCTGCCGCCGTTGCGCAGGTGGCCGATGCCCGTATCTATGCGGGCTTTCACTTCCGTTTCTCGACCGACGACGCCACGCAGATGGGTATACAGATCGGCCAGCTCACCGACTCAACCCTGATGCAGCGCGTCCACGACAAGGAGGCGTGATCCAGGCCTAACCGCATACCTGCCGGCGCGTTGTCTTGAAAGAGGTAACGAGCCGGCAGGTCACCCGATGCCTGGCACCACGCGCGCAGATGTCGGAAGACATCGCGACCTCACTTGCAAAATAATTGATCCGTGCCACAGCCGCCCCAGGCGCCGGACGTCTTCACCCCGGAAGAGCGGCGAATCATCCAGCGACACCGCACCCCTGAGCAGGTCCAGCAGTTCCTGCGCAGGATGCCATACAACTGGGAGCTGCACGGGGATACCCTCCGATCCTTTCGCCAGGTTGTCCGCCTCAAGACCGCGCACTGTTTGGAGGCGGCGCTCGTCGCTGCTGTGATTTTGGAGCAGCACGGCTACCCCCCGCTGGTCGTCAGCTTCGAGTCCAAAGATGGGGTGGATCATGTGATCTTTGTGTTTCGCCACGAGGGTCGGTGGGGCTCGGTGGCCAGGTCCCGGGATGCAGGCCTGCACGGCCGCAAGCCCGTGTTCCGCAGCATTCGCGACCTGGTGTGGAGCTACTTCGATCCATACGTGGACTTCAGCGGCCGCGTCACCGGTTATCAGCTGGTGGATCTGCGCGCCCTCGGCAAGTACGACTGGCGCTTAGCGCTCACGAACATCTGGAAGGTCGAGAATTATCTGCTCAACATTCCGCACCGCAAGCTGCGGTCGTCGAACCGCCGCTACCTGCGCTTGCTCGCGCGGTTTCGCGCATACCGTGAGCGACACCCCCGCGGCCCGGTCGTGGAGATCTACAGCGACCGTCAGCGCTGGATGTAGCCGGCACGCCTCCGCCATTTGCCGCGTAGATTGGGGTATCCACCGCACGCGAATGAAGCCACCTACGCGAGGAGCATGAACAATGACCACCGATAGGACGACGGGCGTGAAAGGCAGCGGCAAGTATGCCGACGTAAATGGCATCAACCTCTACTACGAGATTCACGGCACTGGGCAGCCACTCGTCCTGCTTCACGGCGGACTCGGGTCGGGTGAGATGTTCGGACCGGTCCTGCCGATGCTGGCAGAACGCCACCAGGTCGTCGCCGTCGACCTGCAAGGACACGGCCGCACGGCTGATATCGATCGCCCGATCGACCTTCGGCTGATGGCCGGCGACATTGCCGCGCTCATCGACCATCTCAAGCTGACCACACCAGACCTGGTGGGCTACTCGCTCGGCGGCGGGGTGGCGCTGCAGACGGCAGCCCAGCACCCAGCCAAAGTCCGGCGCCTTGTGATGGTCTCGGCGAATCTGCGGCCGGACGCCATCTATCCAGAGATGCGCGCTCAACAAGGTCAGGTCAGCGCGGCGGCCATGACATTCATGAAAGACACGCCCATGTACGAGTTGTACCAGCGCGTCGCTCCCCGCCCCGAGGACTTCCCGAGGCTGCTGGACAAGATAGGCGAATCCATGTCTCACGACTTCGACTTCACCGAGGACGTTCGCAACCTCAAGATGCCGACGCTCGTGGTCGCCGGTGACTCCGACATGGCCCCCCCGAGCCACTACGTCAATGTCTTCGAGCTGCTCGGCGGCGGCCTCCGCGATGGCGGCTGGATGGGCGAGGGGCGGCCAAAGGGTGGTCACGCGCTTGCGATCCTCCCGGGCCTGACGCACTACAACATCTGCAGCTCGCCTCTGCTTGCCCAGGTGACCCTCGCCTTCCTCGAGGCGCGCGCATAACCGGAGCCAACATGGCACTTGACTTTGAGCCAACTTGGTGCCATCGTGGCTCCGATGGAACTTTCAACCTATGTTGACCGGCTTCGGAACGAGCTTCTGGTAGCGGCGCAGGCCGGCGGCGAGGACGTCCGCGCTCTCGCGGAGCGGCTGATCGCGCCACTTGACTCGGCGACCCGTCTGGTCCTGTTGGAAGCCATGGCGGCCGCCGCGGACGAGATAACCCGCGACCTGGCGCCAGGGTCAGTCGAAGTGCGCTTGCGCGGCCAGAACCCAGGTTTCGTCGTCACGCCCCCGCCGACCGACGAGGCATTCCAAGACACCGTGCGATCCAGGTCGGCCGCGCCAGCGGTCCGAGCCGACGGCGACGAGGGCGGGACCTCCCGCATCAACCTCCGCCTTCCGGATTCGCTCAAGCTCCGAGCCGAAGAGGCTGCCGAGAAAGAGGGTTTGTCCGTCAACGCCTGGCTGGTCCGCGCAGTGGCGGGCGCCCTCGAGCCCGAAGATCGCGGCTCAGGGAGCGGCCAGCGTGGGCGGCAAAGCTACACCGGGTGGGTGAGGTAACCGCAATGCCAACTTTCGAAACCGCTGAGCCGATTTCCGTGACCGTCGACATCGTGGTGGGCGATATCCGAATCATCGCGAGTGATCGGAAGGACACCGTCGTCTCGGTCAGCCCGCACGACATCTCCAAGCAGTCCGATGTCAAGGCTGCGGAGCAGACACAGGTCGACTACTCCCAGGGCAGGTTGTTGATCAGGATGCCGAAGACCTGGAAGCTCTACACGCCGTTCGGAGGCCGCGAGTCGATCGAAGTGGCGATCGAGCTTCCATCGGGGTCAAGCCTCGAGGCCGAAGCCGCGGTGGGGGACCTCCGCGCTGACGGCCGGCTGGGAGAGTGCACCTTCAGCACTGGCGTCGGGAACGTGCGGCTCGATGAGACCGCCGCGGTCCACCTGAACACCAGTGCCGGCAACGTGACTGTCGATCGAGTCGGTGGCCGGGCCGAGATCACGGGGTCCGGCCAGGTTCGAATCCGACAGATCGACGGATCCGCGGTCATCAAGAACCTCAACGGCGTCACGTGGCTCGGCGAGGTCAAGGGCGACCTTCGATGCAACTCGGCCAACGGCGATATCACCGTCGATCGGGCGCTCGGAGCCGTCGCCGCGAAGACCGCCAATGGCGCGGTTCGGATCGGTGAGGTGGTGCGAGGGTCGATCGACCTGGGGACGTCTTACGGTGAGCTGGAGGTCGGCATCAGACAAGGCACCGCGGCCATGCTCGACGTGCGCTCGAGCTATGGCAGCGTGCGCAACTCTCTGACGGCATCCGATGGCCCTGAGCCATCCGACCAGACCGTTGAGGTACGCGCACGGACAGCATTCGGCGACATCGTCATCCGCCGGAGTCCCGCCGGCAACGGCCAGCCATGAGCACAGCATCTGTCGGATCCGCGATCGTGGCGACGGGGCTGCGCAAGTCGTACGGCAAGAAGCTCGTTCTCGACGGTATCGACCTCGACATTCGAGAGGGCACGATCTTCGCGCTCCTTGGTCCCAACGGGGCCGGCAAGACCACCGCGGTCCAGATCCTCTCGACGTATATCAGCGCTGACGCTGGTGAGACGCGGGTGGCCGGCCACGACGTGGCCCGCGATCCTGATGCGGTCCGAGCCGCCATCGGAGTCACCGGCCAGTTCTCGGCGGTGGACAAGCTGCTCACCGGCGAGGAGAACCTGCTCCTCATGGCCGACCTGCACCACCTACGCCGGCGCGAGGGTAGGGTCCGTGTCGCAGAGCTGCTGAAGCGATTTGAGCTGGAGGAGGCCGGCCCAAAGATGGCGGCCACGTATTCCGGCGGGATGCGTAGGCGGCTCGATCTCGCGATGACCCTCATCGGCGAGCCGCAGATCATCTTCCTCGACGAGCCCACGACAGGATTGGACCCGCGAAGCCGGCGCACGATGTGGCACATCATCCGCGACCTCGCGGCTCGAGGGGTGACCATCTTTTTGACCACCCAATACCTCGAGGAGGCGGATCAGCTCGCCGGCCGGATAGCTGTCCTCGACAAGGGAAAGCTGGTTGCCGAAGGCACGGCGGACGAGCTCAAACGTCACATTCCCGGAGGCCATATCCGGCTCCAATTCGCCGATTCTGCCGGCCTCACGACGGCCGCCCGCATTCTCGGCAATGTGTCACGCGACGATGACACGTTGACTCTGAAGGTCCCCACCGATGGCAGAGTCGAGTCCTTGCGCGCGGTGCTTGATCGGCTCGACCGCGAAAACATCGAGGTCGAAAAACTGACCGTCCACACGCCGGATCTCGACGACGTCTTCTTCGCATTAACCGGCCACCCCAGCGCTGAGAAGGACTTCGCCTCATGAGCACCTATGCCCTGAATGACGCCACGACCATGCTTCGCCGTGATTTCCAGCATCTGCGGCGCTATCCCCTCATGACGATCAGCGGGATCGGGACGCCGACAATCATGCTGCTGCTGTTCACCTTTGTTTTCGGTGGAGCGATGAGCTCCAGCCTTGGGAGCAGCGCTTCGTACGTCAATTACCTCGTCCCTGGGATTCTTTTGATGACCATCGGCAGCGGCTGCGCTGCCACGGCAATCGGAGTCAACATGGACATGACGGAGGGGGTCGTGGCCCGCTTCCGGATCATGGCGATTTCTCGCGCATCGGTGCTGACGGGGCGCGCCGTCGGCAGCATCATCAGGACCCTGCTCAGCGTCGTCATGGTCATCGGCGTCGCGCTGGTGATTGGTTTTCGACCCAGCGCCGGCCCCGTTCAGTGGCTCGCTGCCTTCGGCTTCATCGTGCTTCTAAGCCTGGCAATGACCTGGGTCGCTCTCGCCATGGGAATGGCGGCCAAGTCAGTTGCGGGAGCCAACAGCTCCACGCTGCTGCTTCAGTTCGGGCCGTTCATCAGCAGCGGCTTCGTCCCACCCGACACCATGCCCTCGGGCGTGCGGTGGTTCGCTGAATACCAACCCTTCACCTCGATGATCGAGACCTTGCGCGGTTTGCTGTTCGGCACCGAGATGGGCAACAGCCCGATCATCGCCACCGCCTGGTGCGCGGCGATCGCGCTGGGCGGCTATCTATGGGCGCGTGCGGCGTACAACCGTGACCCGATCCGGTAGGCACATGCGCGCTCCGGCGGCAATTGGACTAATCGTCTGAGCGCGGCACCAGCCTGGTCGTCGAGTCGCGAGCCTCGGGCGTTAGCACGCTGTTGAGGATGCTGCCGGCGTAGCGGCGGTACTTGGTGTTGTAAGCGGCGTCGACCGCGTCGTATACGTCGTTGGCGGCGTCGACGAATGTGACGTCTTGCCGTACGCTGCCGGCTCGTATCCGGCCCTCGTGCCTCTCCTGGGTGCCCCGATACCAGTGGCCGGTGCGTCCTTTGACAGATCGAACGTACAGGTCGTCGCCGTGCCGCACGGCCCACACGGTCACCGTTTTTCCCAGCGAGCCGTCATGCCGCACTGACATGATCTGGACCTCTTCCGCTCCTCCGAGCTTGGCAAGCTTTTCGCTAGTCCAGTCAGCCATTGGCTACAGTCCTTCGATCGACGGCGCCGCCGAGTATTCGGCGTCGCTGACGTGGGGGCCCCATGTCGCGCTGTTGCCTTTGTCGTCGACGTCGAGCATTGCGATGTGGGTCATGAAACGGGTGGCTGCAGCGCCGTGCCAGTGTTCTTCGCCCGGCTCGAAAAATACTCGGTCGCCGGGTCGGATGACCTCGATCGGCCCACCGCGATGCTGAGCGAGGCCGACCCCTTCAGTGACGAAGATGGTCTGGCCGTTCGGATGCGTGTGCCACGCAGTGCGAGCGCCTGGGGTGAAGTGGACGCTGCTTGAGGTCAATCGGGAGGCCCCGGCCGGAGCCGCGACCGAATCGACGTAGACGTCGCCCGTGAACCATTCGCTAGGCCCCTTTGCGGTCTGAAGGCTGTTTCGCGTGATGTGCACGGCTCTACTGTCTAACAAACCGGTCACGAGAAGTTACGCAGCCGTCCCCAGATCTTCGGGATTGGATCCTTGAGCTGACACCATGTGACTGGAGCACCCTGCTCCAGTCCCAGCACGCCGTACGGCACCGTGAGGTGTGCGATGAGTGTCGGCGAAGTGCACATCCAATCCACATCGGAGGGCGCGTAGTCGACCATCAGCGCCGACGTCGCCGTGAGGTCGCTTGGCAGCCAGTACCAATCGCTGAGCTGCGGACTCACTGCAACCGGACGCGTGGCGGGGCTGTCATAGACATCCAGGGCGCCGGGCACCCCGTAGTACGCCGAGATGATGACTGTGTTCGCCCGCTCGGAATCCGGGAGGTTGTCATAGATCGTCGTCACCTGCTTTGCGATGTCGTCCCAGCCCACGCTGTCGGCGAACACCTCGTTGACGGTATCGAGCCGGGTGGCGTGAATTCGATCCGGTGGGGTGACCGGGACCACGAGAAAGAAGAAGATCGCGAACTGGAGCACCGTCGATGCCACGACAGCGATCTGGAGGCGAAAGCCGAGCTTTGGGCGCTTGATTCTGGACAGTGTCATCAGCCCTTGGGCCAGGGCGACCGGAATCGTGCCGGCGGCGTAGTAGGACTTGCCCGCGAAGAGGAACAGGACCAGCGGAACGGCGCAGGCAATGCCGATTGGTCGCAGCGAGCCGCTGCGGAAAAGAGAAACCATGCCCGTGCCCCACAGCGGCAGAAGAAAGAAGAAGTAGACGGCGAACTCGATCAGGTAGGTGACGGGGCCACCAGTTCCGCCCTGATGATTAGTGATGTAGACGAGCGACGGAAAGCCGTTGGCGATCTGCCAGTAGAGATTCGGCGCCCAGACGACGAGGGCGATCGCGGCGGCGATCCACGGATACCTCGTCCGCAGCTCCGTTCGTAAGGAGGGGGTGAGGAGGATGGCGCCGACGATCCCCGCGATGAGACCCAGGATCGTGAACTTGACCTCGAGGCCGATCCCGAGCGTGATGCCCAGGTACAGCCAGTGCTGGGGCCGCCTGTCGATGACCACGCAGAGAAACCAGTACATGGCGACCATCCAGGTCACCTGGTCGAAGGTCACGGTCTGGAAGACCCAGTTGGAACCGAGCAGATAAGGCGCGCCGATGGCGGCCAACAGCGCAATTCCCTGGAGCCACAAGGAGCCGCCAAGCCGGCGGACATAGGCGCCGGAGAGAGCCACGAGAAAGCCGCCCAACAGTGACGGGAGCAGACGAAGCGTCCACGGGCTGACGCCCAGGAGGCCGGTCTCTAGGCGGCCGAGGAGTGGGACGAGCGGCGGAAAGTCCACATAGCCCAGCGCTGGGTGGCGGCCGGCCGCCAGGTAGTAGAGCTCATCGGTATGGAACCCGAGGGTGCTGTTGGTTGCAATGTGGAGGGCGACGACTCCCGCTGCGGCCCCGCCATAGAGGAGCGCGGTGGCCAGGGGGCGGTCAGGGGTACGTGCCCGCGGTGAAGACGTAGATAAGACGGTCGAGCTGTTTGTGAAAAGCGCTGAAATTCGCCCAGCCACGGTTACTGCACAGATCGTAGGTGGCCGGCCCTAAGGCATCACGGTCCACACGGTCAGAGTTCCGGCCCAGGAATCGAGAGTTCCAACATTGCATCCGCCTACCACGCCAGTCGCCTGCACGGTGAGCACGTGCGTGCCTGAGATAACCGGCCCGACATCGACCACCGGAGTGCTGTCACCGGGCCCGAGCGGATCGGAGTAGTACACGTCAAACCCGTCTTGTTGAACGACGAGCGTGATGGCGGAGCAGTTGGTTGCTGCCGCCGTGAACTGGAGCTCGACGATGTCTTCCGACGAGATGGAGGTCGAGTAGATCGGGTTGCATACCTCGCCGGCGGCGGGGTTGCAGGTGATGTTGACGTTGTAGGCGGTCGTGACCAGGTGAGCCGAGCTCCCCTTGTCACGGTGCATGCACAGCGAGAGGGTGCGGACCGGCGCACCTGTGCCTGTGCCGTGGAGGACTCGTTGGACCGGCCGGTAGCCAGGTGATGTGACCGTCATCGCCCACCTGTGCGCGCCAAGTCCCACCGGGCCGGCGACACCGTTGTCGATAGGGGCGACTGCGCCAAGGAGGGGGGCGGAGAAAGAGGCATAGCCCGCTGCGATCGGCTGTCCCGTCCGGCAGTCGGTCACGTTCAAGGTGAGCGTTCCGACTCGTGCCGCGGCGACCGAAGGAGGCGCGGCCGCAACTCCGGTGGCAATCAGGCACGCTAGTCCCAACCTGCCGAGCAACCCTCGAACGCGCATTTTCATGTCCTCTTCGCAACGCCCCAAACGGGCCCACCGGCTGGCGGGATCATAGCCCCGAGAGTGAGCCTTTGAGGCCCCCTTAAAGGCTAAGAATTGCTCCGACGCTGGTGCCGCCGGCCAGGCCTGCGGCCAGTGCAGCCAGACCCAGCTCGAACTGCTCCTCGCCTGCGACTCGCGATAGGTCGCCGATGACGGCAGCCGTCAGCGGAAAACTTTCGGGTGGCAGCCTTGCGAACTCCGTGCGCCAGTCCGCCGCATATTGCGACTGCGGCTGGTCGACAGTGCGTGGAAGCTCCCATGCCACGAATCCGGTCGTATACGTGAGCACCGCGTAGATGGCGCGCACACCGAAGGCCGGTGGCATGCCGCCCTGTGTCAGTCTCCCGAGCAGCCGCTCAATGCCACGGAAGATGCCGGGTCCGATCACTGATTGAGACAGGAAGATCATCGGCAGGCTCGGATGCGCAATCAGAGTGCGGCGCATCGCCCGGCCCCAAGCCGTGAGTAGGCCGGCTGCTCCAGGCGGCAGCGGCTGTGGTAGCTGGAGGTCGGCGAGGCCGCGTTGCGCAATCGCGTCAAGCAGGTCCTCTTTGTCCTGGACGTAGCCGTAGATCGTCATGACCCCGGACTCGAGCCGCCGGGCAAGGGTCGGCATCGTCAGGGCATCGAGCCCCTTCTCATCAGCCAGCTCCAGGGCTGCCTCGACGATGCGTTCGCGGGTCAGCGAGCCACGAGGGCGCCGCTTCTGAGACGGCTTGACGGAGCGCTTCACGCCGAGTAAGGTATCTCATACCGTACGGCTTACGCAAATGGGGAGGGGCAAATTGGGCAGGACGGCTTCCACGCAAGCTCAGGACAGAATGGGACCGCCGGGGGACACCCTCGGAGCAGGTGGGAAGGGGCTTCTCGCCATCCTCTGCCTGGCCGCCGGGGTCGTTCCCCTGGCCGCTCGCTCGATTCCGGGTCAAGGCGCCGAGATTGCTTATGGGTTGGTCGTGACCGCTGTCTACCTGGCGATAACCGTCTTCGTCAGGCGGTCACCATCGCTGCGAAAGTTCTGGGAGCTGGGCTTCGTCTTCTTCATCTTTGCCGTCGTGCAGGTGCTGAACAACTCGATCCCCGACGCCTTTCGCACATACGTCCTGCACGAACACACAGTTACCGGGAACCCAGAAAGTTCGACGATCGGCGGAACAGTCGCGGTCCAGCTGGTGCAGACGTTGATCGCGATCGTGCCCATATTCGTGCTGATCCGGATAGCGGGGCTGGACCTCGGGTCTGTGTATGCGCGCCTCGGAAAATTCGGTCGCGCCTATGCAATCGGGATCTTCGGATTTGTCGCGGTCTACGTGCTGATTGCTCTATATCCCGGCCAGCGCGCGATCCCCATCCACGGCACCATCACGCTCGCGCGCTACCTCGCGTTGACGCCCGCGCTGATCGTTCTCGTCCTCTCAAACGGCTTCCAGGAGGAGTTTCTGTTCCGGGGGCTCTTCCTGCAGAGGTACGGCACCTTCCTGGGTGTGTACGTTTCAAACATCGTGCAAGCGCTCGTCTTTGCGTTTGCACACCTCGGGGTGACCTACACCCCTAGCGCCGTCGTCTTCACACTGGTGGCCGTCTTTCCGCTTGGCCTGATTGCTGGCTATCTGATGCGCAGCTCCGATGGGGTGGTCGCGCCTGCGCTCTTTCACGCCGGGGTTGACATCCCTATCTATCTCGCGTTCCTTACGTACGTGTCCTGAGGACACGCCCCCCTTAACGTTGGGCAGTTTCTTCGCGGCTCAGGCGCACGACCGGGATCTCGCGGTCCGTTTTGGTCTGGTACTCGGCAAAGTTTGGGGCTTCGCTCGTGATTCGCTGCCAGGCGGCCGAACGATCCGCGCCATGAAGCGAGGTTGGCCGCACGCGATAGCGCCGGCCCCGCACCTGAAGGAAAACGTGATCGGGGTTCTTGGCCAGGTTCACGTACCAGCTCGGGTGCTTCGCTGCCCCTCCCATGGACGCAACGACCAACCACTTGCCTTCGCCCTCCGGAAAGCTGGCGACCGTGGACGAGCGCTCGAGGCCGGAGGCCGATCCGAGCGTGCTCAGGACAACCATGTTCTTGTGCCCCCGTCCGCCGACGAGCTTGTAAAGGCGCGCGTGTAGCCGCGCCAGCGGCCTGAAGGCGCCAGGCACTTGAAAGCCGCGGGTGCCGTTCGGAGTGATCTGGACTGTCATGCCTTGGTACAAGCCGCTCGGGGTGAGAAGAATTCCACCCGGATACGATCTGCGGGTGAAGGCGATCCTCCAGCGCGGTTACGGCGGACCGGAGGTTCTCCAGCTCACTGAGATCGAACGTCCCACCGTCGCCGATGGCGATGTGCTGGTTCGCGTTCGAGCAGCGTCGGCCAACGCTCTCGACTGGCACTACATGCGGGGCGAGCCCCGAGTGATGCGCATGTCGTCCGGCCTGCGCAAGCCAAAGCAAGAATCGGTCGGCGTCGATTTCGCGGGCACCGTTGAGACGGTCGGCAGCAACGTCAAGCAGTTCAAGCCGGGCGATGAGGTGTTCGGCGGGAGAACAGGCGCCTTCGCCGACTACGTGTGCGTCCCCGAGGGCAAGCAAATTGTGCTGAAGCCCGCCAACGTCACTTTTGAGGAGGCGGCGGCCGTGCCAGTCGCGGGGATCACCGCGCTGCAGGCCCTTCGCGATGGCGGGCACGTTGCGGCGGGGCAACACGTCCTGATCAATGGCGCGGGAGGAGGCGTGGGGACTTTTGCCGTCCAGATTGCGAAATCCTTCGGCGCCCGGGTGACTGGAGTGTCCAACACCTCGAACATGGAGATGCTCAGCGAGATCGGCGCCGATGAGGTGATCGACTACAGCACCCAGGATTTCACCAAGAGCGAAACGCGCTACGACTTGATGCTCGACATTGCAGGGAATCGAAGTTGGTCGGAGTGCAGGCGCGTGCTGCACCCCAAGTCCGGCTATGTCATCGTCGGTGGACTGAGCAAGAAACCGTGGCTCGGCCCGCTAACGCATTCGGCAGCGTTGAGCATCGCTTCGCTTGGTGCGAGCCAGCACGTGGTGCCGCTCTTTTTCGCGAAGCTCGCCCAAGGGGACCTGACCGTGCTGCAGGGGTTGCTCGAGTCCGGAAAGGTCAAGCCGGTCATCGACCGGACCTACTCCCTGAGCGAGGCCCCCGAAGCCATCCGGTATCTCGAGGCAGGCCACGCCCGCGGCAAGGTCGTCATCACCGTCTGACGACTCCGAGCGTCAGCGACCGACCATGACTGTAAAGCTGAGTGCCTGGTCGGGGCACCCTGTTTTGGCCATCGCCTCGCAGCTGGTGGCTCCTTTAGCGTCGAGCTTGGCCTGGCCTGCGGCCGCAGCGGTGAAGTCGGCGGTGTATGTGTCAGTCCGGCCCGGTCCAGAATCCCGAACCTGCGCCGACCGGCTCCAGGCGCCAGCCTTGAGGACGCTGTCAGGCGAGGCAAGGACGGTCCACACCAAAGATGAGCCAGGCACCGGGTATTTGTCGATCAGGATCACCCGAATCGTGTCGCCCCCGTGCACGTTGAATGTCTTTCCCGCGTCTGCCTCGCGAAGGACGATTGTGCTTCCGGCCGGCTGGGCCGACGCACCACCACAAGAGACGCCCGCCATGAGTCCGAGTACACCCAGAGCAACGAGAGTTTGTTTCATACGTGCATTCACGGTCTCCGGCGGTCCCAGGTAACGAGGCATGGCTCGTCCTGCCAGCATTGGGGGATGGCCAAGGTGAGCACGACCCCCCGACCCCCGATGGCCCCGCGGCGGCCGAAGGTCTTGGAGAAGCACGGCGACCGCAGGATCGACCCCTATTACTGGATGCGGGAGAAGGCTAACCCGGAGGTGATCGCGCACCTCGAGGCCGAGAACGCGTACACGGATGCTGTGATGGCGCCCACCGAGGCCCTACGGGAGCAGCTCTTCCACGAGATCGTGAGCCGGGTGCAGGAGACCGACACCTCGGCCCCGACCTTCTTTAAGGGCTACTGGACCTATACCAGGACCGTCGAGGGACTCGACTATGAGATCTACTGCCGCCGACCCGCCACCATCGATGCCCCCGAGCAGGTGCTGCTCGACGGCAATGAGCTTGCCCATGGCCACGAGTACTTCGACCTTGGGTTCGTCGAGGCCAGCCCAGACCAGAACCTTCTTGCATACGCGGCCGACTACACCGGCGCGGAGCTTTTCGAGCTCCGCTTTCGCGACCTGGCGACCGGCACCTATATGGACGACGTGGTGCACGACGTGTATTACGGAGCCGCGTGGGCGAGCGACAACCAGACGTTCTTCTTCACCAAGGCTGACAAGGCGATGCGCCCTTTTCAGGTCTGGCGCCACCGGCTGGGTACTCCTGCCAGTCAAGACGTGCTCGTGCTCCAGGAGGATGACGAGCGTTTCGAGCTGAGCGTCGAGCCGACCAAGAGCGAGCGCTACATCATCTTCAGCAGCTCGAGCCAGGTGACGGCGGAGTGCCGCTTTGTCCGCGCGGAAACACCGGAGGCTGAGCCGGTGGTGATGGAGCCACGGCGTCAGGGCATCGAATATTCGGTCGATCACCAGGAGGATCGATTCCTGATCCTTACCAACGACGGCGCCCGCAACTTCCGGCTGATGGCCACGCCGGTTTCGCATCCCGGCCGCGCTTCGTGGGCGGAGGTGGTGCCCGAGCGCGAGAGCGTCAGGCTCAACTTCGTCGACGTCCACAAGCAGCACGTCGTCTTTGGGGAGCGCTCGGACGGGCTGCAGAAGCTCGAGGTCCTGGACACTGGAACCGGCGCGATGCACGTCGTGGAGCAGCCCGAGGACGCGTACACGGCGTTTCCAGGATCGAGTCCCGCCTACGACAGCGACGTGATGCGCTTCTTCTATACGTCGCTTACGGCACCCTTCTCGGCCATCGACTACGACATGCGAACCAGGCGGAGGACGCTGGTGAAGGAGCAGCCGGTTCGCGGCGGTTACAACCGCGAGGATTACGTCACCGAACGCTTATGGGCGACGGCACCCGATGGCGTCGAGGTGCCGATCTCGTTGGTCCGCAGGCGCGAGGTGCAGCGGAACGGCTCGAACCCGACGCTGTTATACGGCTACGGCGCCTACGAGGCTTCGAACGACCCGATGTTCGACCCCGTCCGGCTCAGCATGCTCGAGCGCGGCTTCGTCTTCGCGATCGCGCACGTGCGAGGTGGGGGAGAGATGGGCCGCCGCTGGTATGAGGATGGCAAGTTCCTCAACAAAACGAACACGTTCACGGACTTCATCGCTTGCGCGACTCACCTCGTCCAGCAGGGATACACGAGTCCCGCAAAGCTTGCGATTCGCGGCCGCAGCGCCGGCGGCCTTTTGATCGGCGCCGTCCTCAACGCTCGACCTGACCTGTTCGCATGTGCTGTCGCGCAGGTGCCTTTCGTTGATGTTGTCACGACGATGATGGATGAAACAGTGCCACTCACCGTCACCGAGTACGAAGAGTGGGGTAACCCGAACGACGTTGAGTACTACCAATACATGAAGGGCTACTCCCCTTACGACAACGTGCGGGAAGCCGAGTACCCCGCGATGCTCATCACAGCGGGCCTCAACGATCCGCGTGTCTCGTACTGGGAACCGGCCAAGTGGGTGGCGAAGCTGCGCGAGTCCAAAACGGACACGCGGGCCTTGCTGTTGCAGACCGAGATGATCGCCGGACACTCAGGGCCTTCGGGTCGGTACGAGTCATGGCGTGAGGAGGCTTTCATCACCGCGTTCGTGCTGAGCCGCCTCGACTTGACTTCGTAGGCCGGCACAATTACTCTATTCGGGTTCTCACACCCATCCGGGTGTGTCCATCACCAAGGAGTGCTCAAGTTGCTGATCGAGAGGATGAGGAGCTTCGCCGCCGATGGCGGAGTGTGCCTTCTCGAGCCCGCACATTGAGTCTCTACCGGTAGACAACTTCTAGAAACAAACCACCGAAAGGGACCGTGCGGCCGTTGGGCACCGCACGGTCCTTTTTGTTTTCCACCGCACATGTCAAAGGAGTAACCAGGCAATGACTGCAGCAGCCATCCAGCTGCAAGGCGTCACCAAATCGTTTCGGCGCCGGGAGCGCGAAGCCGGCGCGCCCTGGTGGCGCCGCGACTGGAAAGACAAGGTGGCCCTCCACGAGGTCGACCTCGTCGTCGAGGCGGGGGGCGTTACGGGAATCCTCGGACCGAACGGAAGCGGAAAGTCGACGGTGATCAGGATCCTGGGGACCTTGCTCACCCCTGATTCGGGCACGGCGACGGTCTTCGGCTGGGACGTCGTCGCGGAACCGCTTTCGGTACGCCGGCACGTCAACCGGGTCTCGGTCGAGGCTGCGTTCTTCAAGGAGCTCAGCCCCTGGGAGAACA
>DATCPU010000232.1:0-18431 GCA_036569925.1 Candidatus Dormiibacterota bacterium | reverse complement strand
GACACAACCTCCAGGAGCACTCGGTGGTGCTGATCCGCGGCGGCAAGGTCAAGGACCTGCCTGGTGTGCGATACCACATCATCCGCGGCACCCTCGACACGGCCGGCACCAAGAACCGCAAGAAGGCACGCTCGAAGTACGGCGCCAAGCGGGAAAAGAGCAAGGCAGCCTGATGCCTCGCCGCAGCCGTCCTGTCAAGCGTGTAATCGCGCCCGACCCGGTGTACCAGTCGGAGGCGATCGCCAAGTTCGTGAACGTGGTCATGAGCAAGGGCAAGCGCTCGACTGCCGAAAAGGTTGTGTACGACGCGCTTTCGCGAGCCAGCCGGCAGGCCAAGAAGGAGCCCCTCGAGGTGTTCGAGTCGGCGCTTCGAAACGCCACCCCGCTGCTGGAGGTCAAGCCTCGGCGAGTCGGCGGCGCGACCTACCAGGTTCCAGTCGAGATCAGGCCGGAGCGCCGGCTCGCTCTCGCCCGGCGCTGGATCGTGCGTTTTGCGCGCCAGCGTGGCGGGAAAAGTATGTCTGAGAAGCTTGCCTTCGAGATCCTTGACGCCTCCCAGAACACGGGCGGGGCGGTCAAGCGGAAGGAAGAAACCCACCGGATGGCTGAGAGCAACAAGGCTTTCTCCCATTTCCGGTACTAGATAAGGATGAGCTTGGCACTGAAGATGGCGGAGCGGCCGGTGTCCATCGAGAGGACTCGGAACATCGGGATCATGGCCCACATCGATGCGGGCAAAACGACCACGACCGAACGCATCCTGTTTTATGCCGGACGGATCCACAAGATGGGAGAGGTGCATGAGGGTGCATCGACCATGGACTGGATGGTCCAGGAGAAGGAGCGTGGGATCACGATCACGTCAGCCGCCACCACTGCGATGTGGCGCGACCACACGATCAACATCATAGACACACCCGGGCACGTGGACTTCACAGTCGAAGTCGAGCGCAGTCTGCGCGTGCTCGATGGCGCGGTGGCTGTTTTCGACGCTGTCGCCGGCGTGGAGCCGCAGTCAGAGACCGTGTGGCGCCAGGCCGACCGGTATGGCGTGCCCCGCATCGCCTTCATCAACAAGATGGACCGCATTGGCGCGGACTTCTACGGCTCTCTGCATTCGATCCGCACGCGATTGGGTGCTCGAGCCGTGCCCATCCAGCTGCCGATCGGCGCCGAGGATGAGTTCATCGGGTACGTGGACCTCCTGTCGAAGCAGGCGATCGTTTACACGGACGACCTGGGCACGACCAACACCGAGTCGCTCGATATCCCGGCCGGCATGGAGGAGCTGATCAAGCAGCACCGCCACGACCTGATCGAGGCGGTGGCTGACTTCGACGACGCGATCATGCACCTCTATCTGGACGAGAAGGAGCCCTCTGAGGAACAGATCATGGCTGCTCTTCGGAAAGGGACGGTAGCCGGCCATCTCGTCCCCGTGCTGTGCGGCGCTGCGCTTCGAAACCGTGGCGTGCAGCCGATCCTCGACGCGGTCGTGGATTACCTGCCGTCGCCCGCTGACGTCCCAGCCGTCGAGGGCACCGACCCCAAGACCGGCACGCTGGTGGTGCGCGAGCACGACGACAACGAGCCGTTCTCGGCGCTTGCCTTCAAGATCCAGATGGACCCGCAAGGGGTCGGAAAGCTCACGTTCTTCCGCGTCTACTCAGGCCGCCTGAAGGCCGGGTCTGGCGTGCTGAACGCATCCAACGGACGCAAGGAGCGGATCGGCCGCATCCTGCGTATGCACGCCATCCGCCGAGAGGATGTGGACGAGGTGTTTACAGGCGACATCGCCGCCGCGGTCGGTCTCAAGTACACGACCACCGGCGACACGCTGTCAGATGACAGCCACCCGATCCTCCTGGAGTCGATCACGTTCCCCGAGCCTGTCATCTCGGTGGCGATCGAGCCGAAGACCAAGGTCGACCAGGACAAGCTCGGCATCGGTCTGCAGCGCCTCACCGAAGAGGACCCGACCTTCAAGGTCCACACCGACGACGAGACGGGCCAGACCATCATCGCCGGCATGGGCGAGCTGCACCTCGAGATCATCATCGACCGCCTGATGCGCGAGTTCAAGGTTGACGCCAACCAGGGCAAGCCACAGGTCGCATACAAAGAGGCGATCAAGAAGCCCGCGCACGGTGTTGGGCGCTTCATCCGCCAGTCTGGCGGCAAGGGCCAGTTCGGCCACGCCGAGGTGGACGTCCGTCCGGGCGAGACCGCGACGGGCATCGTCTTCGAGGACAAGATCACCCAGGGTCGCATCCCTCGTGAGTACATCCCCGCTGTCGAAAAGGGCGTTAGGGAGGCCCTCCAGTCCGGGGTGGTCGGAGGCTACCCGGTGGTCGACATGATCATCACCCTTGTCGACGGCTCATACCACGCCGTCGACTCGAGCGAGATGTCGTTCCACATCGCCGGCTCGATGGCCGTGAAGGACGCGATGCATAAGGCTGGGCCTTACCTGCTCGAGCCGATCATGAAGGTCGACGTCGTCATGCCCGAGGAGTACCTCGGCGACGTGATGGGCGACCTGTCCTCGCGCCGCGGTCACATCCTCGGCATGGAAGGACGCGGGACGTCGCAGAACGTCAAAGCGAACGTGCCCCTTGCTGAGATGTTCGGTTACGCTACCGAACTTCGGTCTATGACCTCGGGGCGCGCGACCTATTCGATGGAGTTCAGTCACTACGCAGAGATGCCCGGAAACCTGGCCGAAGCTGTCGGCCGCCGTACCACGTCGCGAAGTTAGTTAGGAGGAAACAGTGGCGAAGAAGAAATTCGAGAGGACAAAGCCTCACCTTAACGTCGGGACCATCGGTCACATCGACCATGGAAAGACGACGCTGACGGCTGCCATCACGAAGGTTCTGTCAGACAAGGGCTTGGCCGAGTTCCAGGCTTTCGACCAGATCGATAAGGCGCCCGAGGAGAAGGCTCGTGGCATCACAATCTCGATCACTCACGTCGAGTACGAGACCGAGAAGCGCCACTACGCGCACGTGGACTGCCCGGGACACCAGGACTACATCAAAAATATGATCACCGGCGCCGCCCAAATGGATGGCGCGATCCTCGTCGTGGCCGCCAACGACGGCGCCATGCCGCAGACCCGTGAGCACATCATCCTCGCCCGCCAGGTCGGCGTTCCGTTCCTGGTGGTCGCGCTCAACAAGTGCGACATGGTCGACGACAAGGAGTTCATCGAGCTGGTGGAGCTCGACCTGCGTGAGCTCCTGACCAGGTACGAGTACCCCGGAGACGACATCCCGATTGTCCGTATCTCGGCCCTGAAGGCGCTCGAGGGAGACCCCGAGTGGACGCCGAAGATCATGGAGCTCCTGGACGCCGTCGACTCCTACATTCCGCTGCCAGAGCGGCCTGTCGACAAGCCCTTCCTGATGCCGATCGAGGACGTGTTCACGATCGAAGGTCGCGGCACCGTCACGACCGGTCGGGTCGAGCGCGGCAAGCTCAAGAGGAACGAGGAAATCGAGATCGTCGGGATCCACCCGAACAGCACGAAGACGGTCGTGACCGCCATCGAGATGTTCCACAAGGACATGGACGAGTGCCAGGCCGGCGACAACGTCGGCGCGCTGCTGCGCGGCGTCAAGCGCGAAGACGTCGTGCGTGGGCAGGTGCTTTGCAAGCCCGGCTCGATCAAGCCTCACACCCAGTTCCTGGCGCAGGTTTACGTGCTGACCAAGGAAGAGGGCGGGCGTCACACGCCATTCCTCACTGGGTACCGGCCGCAGTTCTACATGCGCACAACCGACGTTACGGGCGAGGTCAAGCTCCCCGAGGGTGTCGAAATGTGCATGCCGGGCGACAACGTCGTGATGGAGATCACTCTCGGTGAGCCGATCGCCATCGAGCAGGGACTGCGCTTCGCCATCCGCGAAGGCGGCAAGACCGTGGGCGCCGGCGTCGCCACGGAAGTCATCAAGTAAGTAAGCGAAGGAAAGAGGGACTCGCGAAGTGGCGCAAAAGATTCGGATCCGGCTCAAGGCCTATGACCATCGAGTGCTGGATCAGGCGGCGGACAAGATCGTCGATACCGCACGCCGTACGAACGCGCGCACGGCGGGTCCCATCCCTCTTCCGACCGAGATCTCAAAGCTCACGGTTATCCGCTCACCCTTCATCGACAAGGACTCGCGTGAGCAGTTCGAGATGCGCACGCACAAGCGCATCATCGACATCCTCGACCCCAACCCTCGCGTGGTCGACGCTCTCATGCGACTCAGCCTTCCGGCCGGCGTCAGCATCGAGATAAAGAGTTGAAAGGTCTACTGGCCCGGAAGCTGGGCATGACCCAGCTGTTCAACCCTGACGGCACGACCTCGGCGGTGACCGTCCTCGAGGCAGGCCCTTGCAAAGTGCTTGGGCTGCGCACCACTGAGAAGGACGGCTATTCCGCCGCGCGAATCGCATTCGAGGTCGCGCCCGAGAAGAAATTCAACAAGCCGCTTCTTGGGGAGTTCAAGAAGGCGGGCTTCGAGCCCCACCGGCAGATCGTCGAGATTCGCGGATATGAGGGTCTCGAGGCCGGCCAGGAGTTGAAGGCCGAGATCTTCGCGGCCGGCGAGATCGTGGACGTCACTGCGCATTCCAAGGGCAAGGGCTTCCAGGGCCTGATCAAGAGACACAAGTTCAGCCGCGGTCCTGAGTCGCACGGCTCCATGAACGTGAGGCAGCCCGGCTCCATCGGCGCCACCGACGCTGCACGCGTCTTCAAGGGCGTGCGCATGGCCGGGCAGATGGGCAACGTCCGAACCACGGAGCGCGCGTACAAGGTCGTGCGGGTCGACACGGAGCGCAACCTGCTCCTCGTCGAAGGCGGCGTCCCCGGCGCCAAAGGCGCCCTGGTCCTTGTTCGCCAGTCGACCAAGCCGCAGAAGGTCAAGGGCCCGGCCGGCAAACCCAACCTGAGGAAGGTATGAGCACCCCAAAAAATCTTCGATTTTCCGGGGACCCCGCGTGATGGCTGCCAAGAAGACCAACAAGAAGCCAGTCAAGAAAACGACGACCCGCGCGGCTGCGAAGCCGGCACCGAGAACCACGGCAGGGAAGGGCAAGGCGAAGAAGCCCGTTGCAACGAAGCGCGGCACCAAGGTCTCCGCGGCCAAGATGGCCGCCGCCAAACGAGCTGAAAAGAAGGCGAATGAGGATCCGCTCCAGGCAGCGCTGTTCGATTCGGCCGGCGCATCGCAAGGCCACATCGCCCTGCCGGAACACATCTTCGGCGAGGAGCCGAACGCGCCGGTGATGCACCAAGCCTACGTGCGGCAGATGGCGAATGCGCGCCAGGGCACCGCCTCGACAAAGAACCGAGGCGCGGTCTCGGGCGGCGGCGCCAAGCCGTACCGCCAGAAGGGAACCGGACGGGCGCGCCACGGCTCCATCCGCGAACCGTCCATGAAGGGCGGCGGCGTGGTCTTCGGACCCCATCCGCGCGATTACAGCCAGCGCATGCCCAAGCAGATGCGGCGCTTGGCGCTTCGCTCAGCCCTCTCGCAGAAGGCGATCGAGGGCCGAGTCAGGGTGATCGAAGGTTTTGGCTTCGAGGAGCCTCGCACCAAGCAGGCAGCACAGCTCATTGAGGCGATCGGCTTCGACGACACTACCTTGATAGTTCTTCCCGCACCGAGCTATGTGGTGAGCCGGTCGTTCGAGAACCTGTCGGGATCCAAGATCGTCCTGGCTCGCAACCTCAACATTCGCGACCTCTTCACCCATACCTACCTGCTCCTGACTAAGGATTGCCTGGAGCTGCTCGAGGACAACTTCGGACGGCCCGAGTCAAGGTCAAGGTCCAAGGCACACGCGCACCACGAAGAAGAGGCGCAAGAGGCGAAATGACAACCAGGGCAGCCTCAGAGATCGTGATCGGCCCAGTCATCACCGAGCGCACCTATCAGCTCTACACGCAGGGCCGGTACACCTTCCGCGTCTCCGCACAGGCCTCCAAGACGGAGATCAAGAAGGCCCTCGAGGAGCAGTACCAGACCCAGGGCATCAAGGTCCGAGACGTGAATACGGTGACCATGCGAGGCAAGAAGCGCCGCAGCATGCGCCGCATTGGATCCGTCGGCCACACTGCCGACTGGAAGAAGGCGATCGTGACACTGGGTCCCGGCCAGAAAATCGAAGGGCTCTTCGGGAGCGTATAGAGATGCCGCTACGCAAGTTCAAGCCGACCAGCCCAGGCCGTCGTTTCATGACGATCTCCGGGTTCGACGAGATCACCACCGATGAGCCGGAGAAGACGCTCATCGAGTCGATCCCGACGCACGCGGGGCGCAACAACCAGGGCCGCATCACCACACGCCACCAGGGCGGGGGCTATCGCAAGCTCTATCGGAAGATCGACTTCAAGCGTGACAAGCACGGCGTCGAGGGACGCGTCGCCACCATCGAATACGACCCCAACCGCAGCGCTCGAATCGCCCTCATCCACTACAAGGACGGCGAGAAGCGCTACATCCTCGCGCCGCTTGGCCTCAAGGTCGGCGACCCGATCGAGAGTGGGGCGGAAGCACCGGTTCGCATCGGCAACGCGATCCCGCTTGCAAGCATTCCCGTCGGTTCGACCATCCACAACATCGAGCTCACGCTCGGTCGTGGGGGCCAGCTCGTCCGCTCCGCCGGCGCCTCCGCGCAGCTCCTGGCCAAGGAAGGCGACTACGCCGTGGTCCGCATGCCATCAGGAGAGCTGCGCCGCATCCATGTGCGATGCCAGGCAACGATCGGACAAGTCGGTAACATCGAGCACGAGAACGAGTCAGGCGGCAAGGCCGGCCGCAGTCGGTGGCTGGGCGTGAGGCCGACAGTCCGCGGTTCGACGATGAACCCCCGCGACCATCCGCATGGCGGTGGCGAGGGCAAGACCGGACCGGGTGGCAACCCGAAGACTCCTTGGGGCAAGCCTGCCCTCGGCTATCGCACGCGCAAGCCGAAAAAGGCCTCGGACAAGCTCATCATCCGCCGCCGGGAAAAGAAAGGACGCAAAAAGTAGATGTCGCGATCGTTGAAGAAGGGGCCGTTCATCAGCCCGCAGCTGAAGGCGAAGGTCGACAAGATGAACGCCACCAAGGACAAGAAGGTCATCCGCACCTGGGCGCGTGCGTCGGTGATCTACCCGGACATGGTCGGGCACACGATCGCAGTGCACGACGGGCGCAAGCATGTGCCCGTGTTCATCAGCGAGAACATGGTCGGCCACCGGCTGGGCGAGTTCGCGCCCACGCGCCACTTCCGCGGCCACGGCACGCATACCGAAAAGTCAACGGCACTGAAGTAGAAGTAGAGAAGAGTGGCAACGATGGAAGTTTCAGCAGTGCAGAGGTTTGTCCGGCGCGCGCCGCGCAAGGCGAGGCTCGTGGCCGACTCCGTGAAGGGCATGAAGGTGTCGGACGCCCTCGCGCAGCTCGAGTTCTCTCCCAAGCACGCCGCGCGCGATGTCGCCAAGGCGATCAAGTCCGCGGCTGCCAATGCCGAGCACAACTTCAACTTGAACCGCGACGACCTTGTGCTCAAGCAGGTCTTCATCGACGAGGGCCCGACCTTCAAGCGCCGCAGGCCCGTCAGCCGGAGCATGGCTCACGAGTTTTTCCATCGCACCTGCCACATCACCGCGGTCGTCGAAGACCGCGCCGAGGAAAAGTAATTGGGTCATAAAGTCCATCCAAACGCGTTCCGTCTTGGAGTGTTCCGCCCATGGGAGGCGAACTGGTTCGCCAACCCCAAGGACTACACCAAGATGCTTCACGAGGACCTGGAGATGCGCCGGGTGATCCTGGCGCGCCTTCGCAACGCGGGCATTGCCAAGATCGAGACCGAGCGATCGTCGAACGCACAGCTGACTGTCACGATCCACACCGCCAAGCCGGGCATCGTGATCGGCAAGGGTGGCGCGTCGGTCGACCAGCTGCGCGAGGACCTGGAGAAGCGCTTCGGCAACCGCGTCCGAATCTCGATCCAGGAGATCAAGCAGCCAGAGCTCGATGCGCAGCTCGTCGCTGAGAACATCGCGTCACAGATCGAGCGCCGCATCAGCTACAAGCGCGCGATGAAGCAGGCAATCCTTCGCACGATGCGCTCGGGCGCCAAAGGCGTCCGGATCTACTGCGGTGGGCGTTTGCGTGGCGCTGAGATGGCGCGCCGCGAGTGGGACCGTGAGGGTCGTGTGCCCCTCCACACCCTGCGAGCCAACATCGACTTCGGCCGCGCCACGGCGAGCACGACCTTCGGCGCCATTGGCGTCAAGTGCTGGATCTACAAGGACGTGGCGGTGCCGCTGAAGAAGCTTCCGGTCATCGCCGACGGCGCCCCGATCGCAGAGCAGATCGCGCCGCAGCCGGAGATCCCCGCAATAATCGCTGACCAGCTGGTTCCCGAGAAGATCGACACGTCGTTGCTCGAAACGGCAAAGCCGCCGGCGCTCGAGACCGCGGCCGCGCCCAAGCGCATAAGGGCCGCCGCCAAGCCGGCCGCCGAGGCTGTCGCTGAAGAGCCAAAGGCTCGTGCGCCCAAGGCGAAAGCCGAAGTCGCCACCAAGCCCGCGGCGAAGGCCACGACCACCAACGCTCCTGCCAAGGCGACTACGGCTTCGAAGGGCAAAACCGAGACGAAGGCCGCACCCAGGGCCAAAGCGCCGGCCAAGAAGACGACAAAGGACAAGAGCTGATGTTGATGCCAAAGCGGGTCAAATACCGCAAGATGCACCGCGGCCGTCGCAAGGGCATCGCCACTCGGGGCGCCACCGTCGCGTTCGGCGACTTTGGGCTCCAGGCGATGGAAGCGTGCTGGATGAGCAACCGCCAGATCGAAGCGGCCCGCCGGGCCATGACCCGCCACGTCAAGCGCGGTGGCCAGATCTGGATCCGCGTGTTTCCTGACAAGTCGATCACCAAGAAGCCGGCCGAGACCCGAATGGGCTCTGGCAAGGGCAACCCGGAAGGCTGGGTGGCCGTGGTCAAGCCGGGCCGCGTCCTGTTCGAGATGGGTGGCGTCACCCAGGAGATCGCGAAAGAGGCGATGAAGCTCGCCGCATCGAAGCTGCCAATCAAGACCCGCTTCGTGAGCGTGGACTCGGCGGCGGCGGGAGCCGGCCGATGAAGGTCGACGAGCTGAGAGTCCTGGAGGTCGACGAGCTCGGCGGCAAGCTGAAAGCTGCCCGCCGGGAGCTTTACGAGCTCCGGTTCAAGCACGCGGTGGGCCAGCTCGAGAATTCGACCCAGATCTCAAAGGTGCGCCACGACATCGCGCGCATCATGACCGTGCTGCAGGAACGAGCCTTCGGCATCGTGGCGCAGGTCGCCCCTGAGGCCATCACGGTGGAGGCCCCAGCGCCCAAGGCCAAGAAGGTCGCCCCGAAGGCGGCCGCCACGTCGCCCAAGGCCCAAGGCAAGGCCCAAGAAAAGGCGGACGACAAGCCCAAGCGCGGCGCCGCGACCAAGGCCAAAGCGGAGAAGAGCTCATGAGCGTTTCCACACCCACGCAAGCAAAGACCCAGGACGCAGTCGATGACTCCACGCGTGGCCAGCGCAAGGTGCGGCTGGGCACTGTGATCTCGGACAAGATGGACAAGACGGTCATCGTCCAGATCGGCACGTCCAAGGCTCACCGGCTCTATAAGAAGACGGTCCGCCAGCGCACCAAGTTCAAGGTCCACGACGAGAAGAACGAATGTGGCGTCGGCGACCTGGTTCGCATCACCGAAACGCGCGCCATCTCCAAGGAGAAACGCTGGCGCGTACTTGAGATCGTCGAGAAGGCCAAATGATCCAGCAAGAGACACGCCTCAAGGTCGCGGACAACTCCGGAGCGAAGGAGCTCCTGTGCATCCGCGTGGCCGGAGGCCACTATCGCAAGTACGCCTCGGTGGGCGACATCATCACGGCCACCGTCAAATCGGCGCAGCCCGGCGGCCAGGTCAAGAAGGGTGAGGTCGTCAAGGCCGTGGTCGTTCGCGTCACCAAGGAATACCGCCGCCCCGACGGCTCTCTCATCCGCTTCGACGAGAATGCCGCCGTTCTGCTCGCACAAGCCAACAACCCACGAGGCACCCGCATCTTCGGACCGGTCGCACGCGAGCTGCGCGAGCGCAACTTCATGAAGATCATCAGCCTCGCCCCGGAGGTCCTCTAAACACCATGCTGCGTAACAAGCTTCAACCCAAGCGTCGCTGGCTCGACCTTGCTCCGGGCGATCCCGTGATCGTCGTGGCCGGCAAGGATAAGGGCAAGCACGGCGAGGTGCTTCGAACCCTGCCGGACAAGCACAAGATCGTGGTCAAGGGTGTCAACATCCTGAAGCGCCACACCAAAGCGGGCCAGTCTCGCGGTGGCGTCAATGTCGCGCAGGGTGGAGTCGTCGACTTCGAGGCGCCGCTCGACTACTCCAACGTCATGCTCCTGTGCCCGTCGTGCTCGAAGCCGACGCGAACGAAGCACATCGTTCTCGAGTCGGGAGCGCGCGCCCTCGTCTGCCGTCACTGCGGCGAGCCGTACGAACGCGTTCGCAAGACGGAGGCACAGTGACCAAGACCAAGGTCCGCACGCAAAAGCCACAGCCGAAGAAGGCCGCCTCGAAGCCGGCGGTGTCGCAGGGTCCTTCGACCCGTGCCGAAGGGCCGCCCCGCATGCTGAAGGCGTATCGCGACTCGGTAGTCCCCCAGATGACCAAGGAGTTCGACTACGCCAACACGATGGAGGTGCCGCGCGTCGCCAAGGTGGTGGTGAATATCGGTATCGGCGAGGCGAAGGACAACGACAAGGCCCTCGACGCCGCTGTCGGCGACGTGATCACCATCACCGGCCAGAAGCCGGCATTGATCAAGGCCCGCAAGTCAGTCGCCGCGTTCAAGCTCCGGGCGGGCCAGACGGTCGGCATCAAGGCGACCCTGCGCGGCCGGCGCATGTGGTTTTTCCTCGACAAGCTCCTGAACGTTGCACTGCCACGCATCCGCGACTTCCGCGGCGTCAGCCCCGAGGGTTTTGACGGCCGCGGCAATTACTCGCTGGGCCTGCGCGAGCAGGTTGTCTTCCCTGAGATCGACTACGACAAGATCGACAAACTCCGCGGGCTGGAAGTGTCGATCGTGACCACAGCCCGCACCGACGACGAGGCGCGCAGCCTGCTGACGCGGCTCGGAATGCCATTTAGGAAGAGGTAGATAAAGCTTGGCAAAGAAAGCATCGCTCGAGCGCTGGAAGAGGGACCTTGTTCATCCGAAGTTCAAGGTGCGGTTTCACAACCGTTGTCGCCTCTGCGGACGGCCTCGTGCATTCCTTCGCAAGTTCGGCATGTGCCGAATCTGTTTCCGCAACCTTGCCGCCGAGGGTCGCATCCCTGGCATCACGAAGTCGAGCTGGTGATGGCTACTGCAGTCGCGAAGCCCGTCAAAAGAGCTCCAATTGGGGTTATCAGCGACCCTATCGCTGACATGTTGACGCGCGTCCGCAATGCGAACAGCGCACGGCACCCCGAGGTGAAGGTGCCGGCCTCCAAGCTCAAGCTCGAGATCGCCCGCGTGCTCAAGGACGAAGGCTACATCGCCGGCTTCGAGGTCGAGGCCGACGGGGCCTCTCAAACGATGCGTATCATCTTCAAGTCCCGACCCGATCGCGAGCGCGTGATCTCCGGGGTGAAGAGGATCAGCCGTCCCGGCCTGCGTGTTTATGCGCGCAAGACCGAGATCCCCAGGGTCCTCGGTGGGCTCGGCATCGCCATCCTCAGCACAGCCGAGGGCGTGATGAGCGGGCGCCAGGCTCTTCGCCAGGGTCTGGGCGGCGAAGTCTTGGCTTATATCTGGTAGGAGTTGTAGAGAAAAGTTGTCGCGGATTGGAAAGCTGCCGATCGATGTGCCGGGTGCGGTGAAAGTCACTTTGCAGCCAGGCCACGTCGTGGTCGAAGGGCCGAAGGGCAAGCTGGAACGCACCCTGCCGGCCGACATCACTGTCAAGCAGACCAATGGCCAGCTCATCTTCGAGCGGCCTTCCGACGGCTACAAGCACCGCGCCCTGCATGGGCTGGTCCGAAGCCTGGTCGCCAACATGGTCACGGGCGTGAACACCGGTTTCACCAAGCATCTCGAGCTGGTCGGCGTCGGTTACCGCGTCGCCAAGCAGGGCGATGAGGTGACCCTTAGCCTCGGCTACTCGCACCCCATCAAATACAAGCCACCGCCCGGCGTCTCGATCGAAGTCCAGGACCCGACCAAGTTCTCGGTGAACGGGATCTCGATCGAGGACGTGGGCCAGGTGGCCGCCAACATCCGCGGGATGCGGCCGCCCGAGCCATACAAGGGAAAGGGCGTGATGTACCGCGGTGAGAAGGTCCGGCGCAAGGCCGGCAAAGCCGGCAAGGGCGCCAAGGCGGCCGGATGATCAAGCAAACCGACCGCAAGGTGAACCGGCTGAAGCGCCACAAACGTGTGCGCGTCCATGTGAGCGGCACGAAGGAGCGCCCGCGATTGGCGGTCTTCCGCAGCCTCAACCACGTCTATGCGCAGCTCATCGACGACGACGGCAGCCGCACGCTGGCAGCCGCCTCCACTGTCGGGCTCAAGTCCAAGGGCAATGGCGTGGCCGAGGCAGTCGAGGTGGGGAAGGCGATCGCGGAGAAAGCCAAGGCAGCCGGAGTCAAAAACGTAGTCTTCGATCGGGGCGGCTTCCTCTACCACGGCAGAATCAAAGCTCTGGCTGACGCTGCGCGCGAAGCCGGACTGGAGTTTTAGGAACAGATGGGAAGTCGATATCCACACTCAAGCGGTGAGCGATCTGAGCTCGCCGATCGCGTCGTCCGCGTCAACCGCGTCGCCAAGGTTGTCAAGGGCGGCCGCAAGTTCTCGTTCAGCGCGCTGATCGTGGTCGGCGACATGAATGGGCGAGTCGGCGCGGGCATCGGCAAAGCCCGCGAGGTGACCGAGGCCATCCGAAAGGGAATGGAGGTTGCCAAGCGCAACATGATCACCGTCCCCATGGTCGGCACGACGATCCCGCATGAGGTCCGCCTCAAGCTGGGGTCGGCCCGGATCATGCTCAAGCCGGCCGCGCCGGGCACCGGCGTGATCTCTGGTGGGGCGATGCGCGCAGTCATCGAGACCGCCGGCATCAAGGACATCCTCACCAAGTCCCACGGCACGAACAACCCGATCAACACGGTGCGCGCCACGCTGGCCGCCCTGCAGCAGCTGCGAACCGTGCAGCAAATCGCCGAGCTGCGCGGCAAGGAAGTAGAGCAGATCGTCGGCAGACGCCTCGCCAACGTCTACCGCAAGGCGGAAGGCAAGGGTGAGCTCGGGGCCACCGACGGCGCCGCCGAGACCAGCAACGGAGAGACCAAGTAGTGGCCGCGACCAAAACCGCCAAATCCGCCGAGAAACCCGAGAAGTCCGAGGGGAAGATGTTGAAGGCGACCCTTAGGAAGAGCTCCATCGGGGCGAAACCTTCGGTCAAGGCGACAGTGGTGTCGCTGGGCTTCCGGAAGATGAACCAGACACGCGAGCTGCCTGACAACCCGGCGGTCAGGGGCATGCTGAAGGCTGTCGACTTCCTGGTCGCGGTCGAAGGCGAGCCCTACCTGCGGCCCGACCGCAGCCGCTACAAGATCTGGCGGTCACGCTCGAACAAGAAGCACCAGAGGGGCAACTGATGGAGCTGCACGACCTCAGGCCCGCCGCCGGCGCGCACCGCAAGTCGCGGCGCATCGGCCGCGGCACAGGATCCGGCAGGGGCAAGACGTCCGGGCGAGGCCAGAAGGGCCAGAACGCACGCAGCGAAGGCTTTCGTCTTGGTTTCGAGGGTGGCCAGATGCCACTCTCCCAGCGCCTCCCGAAGCTGCCCGGGTTCAAGAATCCCTTCCACAAGCTGTACGCCGTGGTCAACCTCTCCAAGCTGAGCCGGTTTCCAGAAGGTTCGACAGTCGATGCTGCGACTCTGGTCGAGGCCGGCCTGGTTCGTGCCGGAGAGGAGATCAAGATCCTGGGGACCGGCGACTTGAAGCGCAAGCTAACTGTCGAAGCCCATTCGTTCAGCCTGAGTGCGCGCGAGGCGATCGAGGCGCGTGGGGGCAGCGTCAAGGTCTTGGGCGAGCCTCGGAAGATCGGCGCCAGGCGACTTGCGGCCAAGACCGCCAAGAGAGTGCCGGCACCGGAGGAAGCTGAGCCGGTCGTCGAGAAGCCCGAACCTGCAAAGCGCGCATCCGGAAAGCCTGTTGCCAAGAAGGACGAGCCCGGGGAGGCCGCTCCCCCAGACGAGTAAAGTTCGGCTGCCTAGATGAATCTCCTGGAAGCCCTCGTCAACGCCATCCGCCTGCCGGAGCTTCGCAACAAGCTCCTGTTCACCGGCGGCATCCTCGTCATATTCAGGCTCTTCGCCAACATCGCCGTGCCGGGCGCGAGCCAGACAGCGCTCCAACAGCTGTTCTCAGGCCAGGCCCTGTTAGGCCTCCTCGACCTGTTCTCGGGCGGCGGCCTGTCGCGCTTCAGCGTGGTCGCGATGGGCATGAACCCGTACATCAACGCCACGATCATCATGCAGCTCATGACGGTGATCTCCGAACGCATCAAGGAGATCTCGAAAGAGGGCGAAGCGGGACGGCGCCGGATCACGCGCTGGAGCCGCTACCTCACAGTCGCTCTCGGAGCGGGCCAGGCATACGGGTTCACCGTGCTGTTCCAGAACACCAGCCCTCCGATCCTTGGCACCCTCGACTGGTTCCAGCGCCTGCAGATCGTGCTGGTGCTCACGGCAGGCACGGTCATGCTGATGTGGTTTGGTGAGCTCATCACCGAGTACGGCATCGGCAACGGCGTCTCGCTGATCATCTTCGCCGGCATCATCGGACGCGGCCCGCAGGGCGTCGCTGCGGTGTTCAGCGCTCGCGGCAAGGGCGGCGGTCTTGCAGACTACGTCCCCTTCATCATCTTCGGGCTGATCGCCCTGATCATGACGGCCGTCATTATCGAGGTGCAGCAGGCGGTGAGGAAGATACCCATTCAATCGGCGCAGCGAACCGTCGGTTTGAAGCAGGTGCAAAGCAGGGCGAGCTTCTTGCCCTTGCGCGTCAACCACGCCGGCGTCATCCCGATCATTTTTGCGATTTCCGTGATGTTCCTGCCCACGATCGTTGCCAACTACTTCACGGGCGCCCCGCCTAATACGTGGTACTACCAGGCGGCGGCGTGGATCCGAGGCAACTTCACGCCTGACACAGCCAATCTTCCGATGGCCATCACGTACAACGCGCTCTATTTCGCGCTGACGTTTGGGTTCACATACTTCTACACGGCGATCACGTTCGAGGTGAACGACGTGGCGGACAACCTTAAACGTTATTCAAGCTTCATCCCGGGAATCCGCCCGGGACGTCCGACCGCGGACTATCTCGCCTCGGTCATGAATCGCGTGACGTTCGCGGGTGCCACCTTCCTTGGATTCATCACGGTCATCCTTCCGATCATTACCTCAGGGATATCCGGCATTCCGCATCAACAGATGTACCTGGGAGGGACGGCGATCCTCATCGTGGTCGGCGTTGCCTTGGACACCATGAAACAGCTGCAGACGCAGCTGGTGATGCGCCAGTACCGAGGGTTCATAACTTGAACCTGCTCCTGTACGGAGCACCCGGGAGCGGCAAGGGAACGCAGGCGAACATGCTGCGATCGAAGTTCGGCATTCCGCACATCGCGACGGGCGACATGCTCAGGGCAGAGATCGCTCGAGGCTCCGAGCTTGGACGGCAGGCCCAGCCGCTCCTGGCGGCAGGCGGCTACGTGCCCGACGGCATCATGATCGACATGATTCGCGACCGCCTCCGCGAGCCGGACTGCACCACGGGATTCATCCTGGACGGCTTCCCCCGGACGATCCCTCAGGCCGAGGCCCTCGACGTCCTCATGCAGGAGCTGGGACGGAGCTTCGACAGAGTCCTCTACCTGAAGGTCGACCTCGAAGAGCTGCTTCGCCGGCTCTCCGGCCGCCTGGTGTGCCCCCAGTGCCAACGCACGTACCCCCCGGGCTCGGAGCGGTGCTCGGCCGATCGCACGACCCTGGTCCAGCGCGAGGACGACAAGAAGGAGGCCGTACAGCCGCGGATCGAGATCTACCTTCACAAGACGATCCCGGTCCTGGATCACTACCGGTCTGAGGACCTGGTTTCGGAGATCGACGGCCGGGGCAGCATTGATGAGATAAGCAGCCAGGTCCTGACCGCGATTGGCCAGAACGGTCGGGTATCGAGAAAATGATCAACCTCAAGACCGCCCACGAGATCGACCTCATGGCGCGAGCAGGCACCTTGCTCGCCTCCGTGCTGCCCCCGCTCCGTGAGGCCTGTGTCCCGGGCGTCAAGACCATCGAGCTCGACCGCATCGCCGAGCGGCTCATCCGTGACGGGGGTGCCACCCCTGGCTTCCTCGGCTACCACGGCTACCCGCGCTCGATCTGCGTCTCGATCAACGACGAAGCCGTCCACGGGATCCCAGGCAACCGCAAAGTAGCAGCCGGCGATCTCGTCAGCCTTGACCTCGGGCTGGTGCTCGAGGGCTTCTGGGCGGACGTGGGCATCACGGTGGGCGTCGGCAAGATCAGCCCGGAAGCCGCCAAGCTCCTGAAGGTGACGGAGGAAGCCCTTTACGTGGGCATCCAGAAAGCCCGGCCGGGCGGTTGGCTGGGCGATATCTCATCGGCAATCCAGAAGCACGTGGAGGCCAGCGGGTTCTCCGTTATCCGCCAATTCGTCGGCCACGGGATCGGGCGCCAGATGCACGAGGACCCACAGGTGCCCAACTTCGGCACTCCTGGGACGCCACCGAGGCTCAAGGCGGGGATGACCCTGGCGATCGAGCCGATGGTCAACGCCGGCTCGCACGACGTGTATATGAAGCCCGACGGCTGGACCATCTGCACTGTCGATGGGGGCCTTTCCGCCTATTTCGAGCATACGGTGGCGATCACCGACAAAGGCCCTTTGATTCTCACAGCCCTGCCCAAGCTGTCCAAAGCCGGCACCTCCGCCTGACCCCGGCTGACCGCGAATACGAACTTGACGTACAATCATCGTTCGTGCCCCAGCGCCCCCCGCTCGTGAAGGGGGTCGTGGTGGAGCCTCTTCCCAACGGCGTATACCGGGTTGAGCTCGAGAACGGGGCCAAGGTCCTGGCTCACGTCGCCGATCGTGCAGGCACCCACTTTACCCGGCTGCTGGCTGGAGACAAGGTGGGGGTCGAGCTTGCTGAAAGCGATCGATCACGCGGGCGAATTCGAGAGATTTGGAGATGAAGGTACGTCCGTCCGTCAAGAAGATGTGCTCGAGCTGCAAGGTGATCCGGCGCAACGGGGTGGTCCGAGTGATCTGCTCCAAGACGCCGAAGCACAAGCAGAGACAGGGTTAGTGGAGGAGTTGGTCTAAATGGCGCGTATTGCCGGCATCGACATACCCCCGCAGAAGCGGGTGGTGATCGCGCTCATGTACATCCACGGGATCGGACGCACCACGGCGGAAAAGCTCGTGAAGATGGCCAACATCAGCCCCGAAACGCGGACCAAGGACCTCAGCGAGGAAGAGGTCGGCCGGCTTCGCCAGATCATCGACCGCATGGCCACCGCGAAAGAGGTCCTCATCGAGGGCGACCTTCGGCGCGAGGTGGCGATGAACATCAAGCGCATGACCGAGATCGGCTCCTATCGCGGCGGCCGTCATCGCAGGGGCCTGCCGGTTCGCGGCCAGCGCACCCGCACCAATGCACGTGGCCGCCGCGGTCCGAAGCGCGCAGTCGCAGGTAAGAAGAAGGTCAAGGCAGGCAAGTAGTGGCAAAAACCAAGAAAGTCGTTCGCACGCGGCGCCGAGAGAGGAAGAACGTGGTCGCCGGCCAGGCCCACGTCCAGAGCACGTTCAACAACACGATCATCTCGATCACCGACGTGGACGGGAACGTGATCTCGTGGGGCTCGGCTGGAGCGCAGGGCTTCAAAGGCAGCCGCAAGTCGACGCCGTACGCCGCGCAGATGACTGCCGAGGCAACCGCCAAGAAGGCGCTCGAGCACGGCATGCGCTCGATCGAGGTTTTCGTGCGCGGGCCGGGCGCCGGCCGCGAGGCTGCCATCCGCTCGCTACAGGCAACAGGTTTGGAGGTCAGCGCAATCACCGACGTCACACCGATCCCGCACAACGGCTGCCGGCCGCCGAAGCGGAGGCGAGTCTAGTGGCAAACTACAGCGGTCCGGTCTGCCGGTTCTGCCGCCGTGAGGGCGCCAAGCTCTACCTGAAAGGTGAGCGCTGCTACACGCCGAAGTGCGCGATCGAGCGCCGCGCTTTTGCGCCTGGCATGCACGGCCAGGCACGCAAGCGCAAGACGTCGGACTACGGCCTGCAGCTGCGCGCCAAGCAGAAGGCGCGGCGCATCTACGGCC
>DATCPU010000231.1:0-3125 GCA_036569925.1 Candidatus Dormiibacterota bacterium | reverse complement strand
TGCTGCTCCCCGGCGGCTGGGACGTCGACCCCGCTCTTTATGGCGAGAAGCCCGATGCGAAAATCGGGGACATCGACCCCGAGCTGGACGAGACCGAGATCCGGCTCTTCAAATTGGCCAGGAACGAGCAGATCCCTGTGCTTGGCATCTGCCGTGGCCAGCAGGTGATCAACGTGGCGATGGGGGGCACTCTGATTCAACACCTCGAAGGGCACGAGGTTCGTGCGTTCGGGCGGAAGCACCTGGCGCATACGGCCGAGGTCGACCCAGCCTCGGAGCTGGGGCTCGCGGCCCAGGGAGGCGAGATCAAGGTCAACAGCCTTCATCACCAGGCGGTGCGGTCGGTGGCCCCGGGGCTGCGGCGGACGGCGACCGGTGAGGATGGCACGATCGAAGGGCTCGAGTCTGACGACGGCTTGATCGTTGCCGTGCAATGCCACCCCGAAGAGCTGATCGGAGATTTTCCGTGGGCGACGAAGCTGTTCGAGCGGTTCGTTGACCGCGCGCGGAACGGTCGTGCAAGTTGACGCCCCTCACCCCATCCCTCTCCCCTTAAGTGGAGAGGGTGCTAGTGCCTTGGTGATCGGATGCTGACTAAAGAGCAGCTGGCGGCTGCCGTCAAGAAGGGCGAGATCGACACCGTTGTCGTCGCTTTCACCGACATGCAAGGCCGCCTCATGGGCAAGCGCGTCGACGCCGATTACTTCATGGAGTCGGCGGCGCAAGGTGAGCCTGTCGAGGGGTGCAACTACCTCATGGCAGTCGACATGGATATGACCCCTGTGCCCGGCTACGCGATGGCCAACTGGGAGAGTGGTTACGGCGATTTCGAGCTGGTGCCTGATTTTGCAACGGTGCGACGGATCCCATGGCTGGAGGCGACCGCGCTCGTGCTGAGCGATGTGATGTGGAATGACAGGGAGCCGGTGAAACCTTCGCCGCGACAGGTGCTCCGACGGCAAATCGAGCGCGCCAAGGCGATGGGCTTTGAGCCTATGGTCGGCACCGAGCTCGAGTTCTATCTGATGAAGGAGACGTTTGCCGAGGCGCACGCGAAGAACTACTCCAATCTGACTCCGTCGGTGCCGTACATCCTCGACTACCACGTCCTCGCGACGAGCTACGACGAGCCCTTCATCCGTGCCGTCCGCAAAGGCATGAAGGAAGCGGGCATCAAGGTCGAAAGCTCCAAGGGCGAGGCGTGGCCTGGCCAGCAAGAGATCAACTTCCACTTCTCCGACGCGCTGACGATGGCCGACAACCACGTCATCTATAAGAACGGGATCAAGGAGATGGCCCACCAGCACGGCTGCTCGGTGACGTTCATGGCCAAACCCGACCACACGTGGATCGGCAGCTCGTGCCACATCCACTCCAGCCTTTGGAAGGACAGCCGCAACATGTTCGACGGGGAGTCCGACACGTTCAAGCGATATCTCGCCGGGCATATTGCATATGCGGCAGAGATCGCGATCTTCCTCGCCCCGAACATCAACTCATACAAGCGATACGCAGCGGCTTCATGGGCGCCGACCACGCTGGCTTGGGGCCACGATAACCGGACGTGCGGTTTCCGCATCGTCGGCCACGGCCAGCACCTCCGCACCGAGTCGCGCATTCCAGGCGCCGACGTCAACCCCTACCTCGCGATTGCCGCCCTTATCGCCGCCGGACTTCACGGCATCGAGGAAAAGCTCGAGCTAGGACCCGCTTTTACTGGCAACGCCTACGAATCAGACGTGCAAAGGTTCCCGCACTCCCTTCGCGATGCGATCACCGCGCTCGAGAAGGGAACGATGGTGCGCAAAGCGTTCGGCGACGACGTTGTCGACCACTACCTCAACTACGCGCGCACGGAGCAGCAGCAATTCGACAAAGTGGTCACCGGCTACGAGCGCGAGAGGCTTTACGAACGGGGGTGACCGCTTCTCTCCAGGTGGTCAACCCCGCGACCGCGAAGCCTATCGCGCAACTGAACCGCGCAGGCGTTGAGGAGACTGACCGCGCTGTCGCCGCCGCCCGCGCCGCGTATCCCGCCTGGCGGGCGGTCAAACCGGCGGACCGCGCCCGGTTGCTGCGCCGCGTGGCGGCCCTCGTGGAGGAACACCTGGATGGCCTGGCCCGTCTTGAGACATCCAACGTCGGCAAACCGCTCGGCGACTCGCGATGGGAGATGGGCATGGTCGCGGATGTCTTCCATTTCTACGCCGGCGCTGTCGAGAAGCACTATGGCGACACGATCCCGGTTGCCGGCGGTGTCGACTTGACGTTTCGCGAACCGCTCGGCGTTGTCGGCCTGATCGTGCCCTGGAACTTTCCTTTGATGCTGGCGAGCTGGAAGCTCGGGCCCGCGCTTGCGTGCGGCAACACTGTCGTTCTGAAACCAGCGGAGCTGACGCCGCTCACTGCTGTGCGTTTCGCGGAGCTGGCGCTCGAGGCGGGGATCCCCGAAGGGGTCGTGAACGTCGTCGTCGGGCCCGGATCCGTGGCCGGAGAGAGGCTGATCGCTCACCCCGACGTCGCCAAGATCGGGTTCACCGGATCGACAGAGGTCGGACGCCACGTCATGGAGGGCGCGGCCAAGACGATCAAACGCGTCACGCTGGAGCTCGGCGGCAAGTCAGCCAACGTGATCTTCGAAGACGCGGATCTCGAGCGCGCTGCAGCCGCGGCGCCTGGCGCCGTCTTTGGGAACGCGGGGCAGGACTGCTGCGCGCGCTCGCGAATCCTCGTGCAGAAATCCGTGTACGAACCCTTCATGAAGCTGCTCGTTGACGCCACCTCCAAGTTTCGAGTTGGCGATCCCGAGAAGGAAGGCACGGACATGGGACCGCTCATCTCGGCTGACCACCGGCGGAAGGTCGCCGCCTTCGTCCAGGGCACTCCGCTGTTCACGGGCAAGGTCCCCGAGGGCGATGGCTTCTGGTTTCCGTGCACCCTCGTTGCGGCCACCAACCAGGATCCTGTCGCGCGCGAGGAGGTGTTTGGTCCCGTTGCAGCGGTCATCCCGTTCACGGACGAGGAGGACGCGGTTCGCATCGCCAACGACACCCCTTACGGTCTTTCGGGCTCGATCTGGACCCGCAATGGGGCGCGCGCTCTGCGGGTTGCGCGTGCGCTGGAGA
>DATCPU010000230.1:0-1943 GCA_036569925.1 Candidatus Dormiibacterota bacterium | reverse complement strand
ATCTCTGCGTGCATCCGGGCGAATCGAAATGGAGAGTCGAGTTCGGGAATGATGCCCGACAGCTTGACCACGTGCCGCACGCCGGCTTTTCGGGCAGCTTCGATGAAACTTGACTGAGTCTCAAGCATCGTCGGGTCCGATGACGAGATGAGAATTGCCCGATCGACTCCGCGCAGTGCCTCGGTCAGCGATTCGGGGCGAGCCAAATCGCCCTGAACGATTTCTACGTTGGGCAGCGATTGGAGAGCGTTCGACTTGGCGAGGTTTCGAACCAGAGCGCGCGATGGGATGCCTTTCGCCGAGAGCCTCCGGACGAGCTCGGATCCGGTGAGCCCGGTAGAGCCTGTGACAAGGATCATGCAGCCCTCAATGCTTCAGCGAGAAGGATCACCTCAAGTCTCGTGGCCACCGTTACGAGACCGTCAAAGTTCCGAGACTTACTTCGGCGCTTTGGTCGCCCATGAAGTATTCGATCCGATCATCGCGGATGACTGTCAGCGGTCCCGGGGAAATGGCGTCTGTCGGCACGACAACGAGCGTCGTGAGCGGCCAGCTGGCGCAATCGTCACGACATGATCCCGACGTGAACCAAGGGAGGAATGGGGCCGTCGAATAGCAGTGAATCGTCAACCTTCGGTTCGCCGCGAGGTACTCGACATTGAAGCCGTCGGTATAGGTGTAATGGAAGCAATCCGTGGATATCCCGATGTAGAGCGTTTTTGTGCTCGTTTTGAGCTCCGGCCAGAACGCGATCGAAAGATTCGTGGCATCCGGGCATACAGTGTTTTCGGTCACCTTCCAAGCTTGGCACCGTACGTCCGCCAAGGAAGTGCTCGGTCGAATTCGAACGACGTTGACATGCGTAAATACATCCGCGATTTGGACTCCTGCAACAGTGGAGGCGCCTGGCGTGTGCACGTCATGCCCCATCGGCGGCCCGACGTGTGAGGTCACCATAAGAACCAAGACTGCCGAGATCGCGAGTTCACGAATCCGGCTGCGCATTAACCAAACTGGCATCGGTGGAGGCTACGCAAGGGTAGCCGGTAAGGAGGTCGGGCCGCGCACTTTTGAGATCTTGGACTGGAGCGGAGCCCTCGCCAACAGCTACTCGGAACCTTCTCGGTCGTGGAAGCGTCTAATTGGTGTGATCGGCACAGCCTCGCTCGACGATCCCGATTTGGTGCGGGCCGCGATGGCGGGAGAC
Source organism: Candidatus Dormiibacterota bacterium (assembly GCA_036569925.1). Lineage (GTDB taxonomy): Bacteria > Chloroflexota > Dormibacteria > Dormibacterales > Dormibacteraceae > Palsa-872. The sequence continues at coordinate 736 of DATCPU010000230.1, read as the reverse complement.
GAGCCGGCGTTTGACGCGCTCGTCGGCCCGCTCATCCCTCACGCGTACAGGCTTGCGGCCGTTTTACTTCGCGACCCGGGCGAGGCCGAGGATGCCGTTCAGGAAGCATGCCTGAAGGCGTGGCGAAGCCTGGGACGGCTGCGCCATGACACGGCGGTCCGAGCCTGGTTTTTGACCATCGTCGCCAACCAGTGCCACAGCATGCGGCGCGCTCGGTGGTGGTCGGTGCTCAAGCTGGCGACGGTCGATCGGTCCGATCCGCCCCTGATGGAAGGGCATGAGGACCGCATGGACCTCGACCGCGAGGTCTCCCTGCTCCCCGACACCGACCGCGCGGTGCTCTTCCTGTTCTTCTATCTTGACCTGCCACTGGCGGAAGTGGCCCGAATCCTGAGGATCTCACCACAGGCCGCGAAGTCGCGTCTTCACCGAGCTGTGACGAGAGTGCGCCTAGACATGGTGGAGGTGTCGAAGTGAGCAACCCGACGCGCGACCGCATCGTTGCGACTTTCGACCGCGAGCTTGAGACTTCACCCGTGCCGGCCGGCCTGAGGAGCCGGGCGGTGCACGCTGCGGCGGCCGCGCCGGTAGAGCAGGAGGGCCAGCCTCCGCGGGTCGTGGCTCTCGTGGCCGCGGTGCTCGCCTTTGCGGTCATCGCCACGCTCGTGATCGGCTCGCACGTCCTCCGGTCGAGCGTCCCCGCAGTACCGTCTCATCCTAGCTCGCCGCCCGCCCC
>DATCPU010000229.1:0-11955 GCA_036569925.1 Candidatus Dormiibacterota bacterium | reverse complement strand
TGCGGATACCCGCCGCGATCCAGTTGCCCGCGAAGCCGATCAGCCCCGCGGCGGCCAGAGCGAGAAGGTGTGTAGGAGTCTGAGGATGGATCAGTCGAGAGATCGCCTCGACACCGGCAACGCAGGCAGAGAGGAAAATCGTCGCCACCACGAATAGCCCGGCCCAGCGCTCGGCCCGGGCGGAGCGCAGCATGAAGGCCGCGCCGAGCGGAATCGCGGTGCTGGCATCGCCGAAGTTGTGGATCAGGTCTGCGAGTAGGGCGATGCTGCCGCTGGCGATGAAGATCGCCAACTGAGCGCCCGCCGCGATCGCGAGGACCGCCAGCGACACACCGACCGCTCGCAGTCCCTCCCGGGAGCGTTTGATGCTCTCATCGACCAGGCCGTGCGAGTGGCCGTGCCCGCCGTGGGGATGCTCGTGGTCGTGAGAATGCGGCTCGGGACTGTGGGTGTGCGCGCCGGTGTGGGGATGCTCGTGGACGAGGCCACCGCCATGCCGGTGTCGGTTGCCGCCCAGCAGCTCGTAGGTGCTTCCGCTCATCGCGGGAAGGCTAGTCGCCCGACAATCATTCGTACGTATATAGGAATGTTTGTAGGATGCTTGGTATGGCTCAAAACCCCGATTCCTGCGATCTGCTCTGCCTCGACCTACCAAAGGCCGAGCGGGTCCGTAAAGAGCTCCCGGGCGCGGAGGAGTTGGAGCTTTGGGCTGCCGGCGCGAAGGCTCTCGGCGATCCGACTCGGCTGGCCGTTGCCGTTGCCTTGGAGGCCGGCAAGGTCGCTTGCGTCTGTGACCTGGCCTGGATCGTCGGCCGCGACGAGCGCCTTGTCTCTCACCACGTCCGGCTGCTCAAGGCTGCCGGCCTCGCCCGCTCCGAGCGCGACGGGAAGATGGTCATGTACGAGCTGACCGACCGCGGCCGGGCGCTGCTGGCGGCGGTGGCGGCCCAGGGGGTCGTGGCGACGTGAATCCGGTCGAGCTTCCGACCCTTCAACCCGTGCCCTCGCTAGCCGCGGCGCCCCCGGTTGCGTCGATCTCACGCGAGCACTACGAGCAGCTCGCCCGCCAGGTGCGGCTGCTCTCCTGGCTCTCGCTGGGCTGGATGTCGATCGAGGGCGCGGTGGCGCTCACGGCCGGCATCGTTGCCTCCTCGATCGCGCTGGTCGGCTTCGGGCTCGACTCGGTGATCGAGGGCGTGGCGAGCCTCATCATCATCTGGCGCTTCACCGGCAATCGCGTCTTTTCCCACTCGGCTGAGCAGCGCGCACAGAAGCTCGTCGCGGTGCAGTTCTTCCTCCTGGCCCCCTACGTCGGGTTGGAGTCGATCAAGGTGCTGGTGACCCGGTGGCAAGGTGCCAACGGCGCTACCTGTGGCGCTGGCCGCTGCTCATCCATGGGGAACTTGCCGCCTACCCCTTTCCGGACGGCGACCCAGCCGCCCATCATGACCCGGCTGTGGGCGAGATCGCGGTTCCGCTTCGACTGAAGGTCGGTGCGGATGAACTTTCCTTCATCAGCACCGTGACCACCTTCGGAACCGCGACCGAGGTCACGGTCTCGGAGCTCTCGATCGAGTCGTTCTTCCCGGCCGATGCAAGAACGACAGTGGCGCTGCAGGCGTTTGCCTACCAGCAGGAAGCTTGACGCGGAACGTGACAGGCATCGAGGACCGGGCTTGCATCAAAAGGCGGTTTCGGACTCGTGGTGGACGGTCGACGGTGGCCACGGTCCACACGCACTAGGCAAGATCGAACACAAAGGGGTTCGTCAGGCGGAGCTGGAGAACGCACGGTGCGCGGTGCGAATCCGCTCCCATACTGCGCGCAGCAGCAGTGCAAGGGACAGGAATGCAACCAGCAGGACGGTTCCCCCGATCAGATACCACGGCTCACCGGAGAGATCCTCGTGCCAGGGCGACAGGTAGTCCGTCGCGTGGAGGTAGATCGTGACGGCGGCCGGCGCGAAGGCGGGGAGGAGCGCCCACCAGCGATTTACCAGGAACACGCCGACGACAACGAGGGCGATTAGCAGCGATCCGAACAGGCTGCCGGACCAGATGTCGTTGAGGACGCCGGGGGGGCTGATGTCGAATGCGTGCCCGTAGGTGAAGGCGCCGAGCAGCAGCGTGCTGGCGGAGGTGATCGCTATGCGGGAACGGATGGTCACTAGGTCCATATACCCGCGGGCCGGCGATCAGTTCCCCGATTGGTTACGTCAGCGGGCTGGATCGACCAAAGTTCGACCTCGGCGACGCAGCCACAGCGATCGAACTATTCATCTGGTCTCAGCCAGCGAGATGAGTGTCGATCGCCTATTCCACGGTGCCTACGGCTTCGCGGTCGTCGTCACAGAGGAGCAGACGGCGCAGGGGCCGCCTGCGCTAGTCCACGCTCCGAAGCGCTGAGTGCGCCACCAGCCGAGCAGTTGATGGAGCCCAGCCCCTCGACAGTCCGCGGGAACGAGCCGATCGACGCCCTGCGCGGTACTTGGAGGCGGGTGATCTCACGGCATCGCTGGTGATGACGCCGACCGGGACCCTGCTCGGGGTCGTCCGCCGTTCTGACCTTTGAGCCGAGCGGTTGCAGGCGGTACGCAGTGGCTCGGCGGCGGTGCGCGAGCCCCTCCTTCGCGGTCTACCGCGACGAATTCCCCGGTTTAGCCCGACGCACGCTGCGCCGGACCGAGAACCACTGACGAGCAGACAGACATGAGCGCCGAACTGATCGAGATGGCCCGCCCCGAGCTCGAGGCATGGCAGCGGGGCGACGTCGACGCGCTGGCGCCATTGCTCGATCCCGAGGTCGAGCTAACCGGGTGGGAGCCGGGCGAGTGGGACTGCCACGGCCGCGAGGCCGTGCTCGCCCTGCTGCTTGAGCGACTCAGCGAGGGAGCCAGCGCTGCCGAGATCGAGCTGATCGATGCAGGCGATGAGATGATCGTCGCGACCCGGACCGCGACCGTCCCGGACGGGCCCGCGGCCAGCTTGAGGCCGGCCACACTAATCACCTTCCGCGAAGGGAAGGCGGTCACGAAGCGCCAGTTCCGCAATCGTTCCGAAGCGCTGGCTCCAGCCGATGACCGAACCGCTCCAGAGCACCGCGGAGAAGCTGCGGGCGGCATTCGAGGACGGGCATGTGATGTCTGCTCGCCTCGCTCGACCCGCGGTGCGCCAGGGCTGTGAGGAGAAGGCCCCCCAGACCTGGCATAGCCGCGAGGAGGTAATCGCCCGCTACGGCCAGCTTCGGGCAGCCTGTTTGAGCACCTTGCTGGCCTCATTCGTTGGCCTGACTGAGTTGGCTCGAGCTTAAGAGCCCACGACAGCGCACTCGACGTAGGCCCGGAAACGGGCGGAGGCGAGCTTGCCACCGACGGCTTCCATGCTCGCGGCCCATCCGGTTGCCGCTGTGGAGCCGTTCTTCGGCGCCGGGTAGACGAAGAATTCGCCTTCTTCGTTTTCTTCGACGACCTGGCCTTCTTCTTCGCGTTCTTCGACTTCTTCTTCGGAGATTTCTTCGATCCGGCTGGCGCGATCCATCGTCACCGTGTAGGCCGTCCCTTTGGGCGAGCTGGTGAAGTCATACCCACCGCCGGTTACGACCTCTTCTTTGCCCTTGCAGACCGCGTAGGAGACCGCTCCCCCGGCGGCGCTGACTTCGGGGCCGTAGCGGGTGAGGGTACGGGTGATCCCCGGTTCTCCTTCGGGGCCCTGTTCGCCGGGTTCCCCCTGCGGTCCCTGGGCTCCACGTTTGCCGGCTTCGCCGCGTTCGCCCGGTTCGCCTTCGGGGCCAAGGGGCCCACGCGGACCGCGGGGCCCCGCTTCGCCGTCTTCGCCGCGCGCTCCTCGTTCGCCGGTTTCCCCTTGGCTACCGCGCGGACCGCGTTCACCTGGTTCACCCGGTTCACCCTGCAAGCCTCGAGGTCCTCGTTCGCCGGTTTCTCCCTGAGCGCCCTGGGCCCCACGATCGCCAGTGTCGCCCTGAAGGCCTCGTGGCCCGGTGGCGCCCTGCGGGCCGACAGCTCCGGTTGCTCCCGTTGCCCCGGTCGGCAGTTGGCCGCTCTTGAAGTCGCTGGCCAGCAGTGAACCCCGGCGAACCTTCTTTGCCGTCACCGCCCCGTTCTTCAACTGCGCCGTACCGACGCTACTCGCGGGCAGGCTGGTGGCCGCCCAAGCGCCGGCTCCCCCGAGGGCGAGGAACAGCGCCAGGGAGGAGATCACATTCGCAAAGGTGAAGCCAGTAAGCAGATGCTTCTTCATCTCGAGCCTCCGAGTCGCTGTTTGTCGGCGAGGAGACCTTTGTCGACTGGATGCTCCTCGGGCTTGAACTCTGCAAGGCACACTGAGGGTCCTGGTGGGCGCGGATCACAGCGAGAAACAGGCCGAGGTGAGCGTTGGGCTAGGAAACGCGGGAGTGGACCGTCCCCACCACCCTCTCCGCTCCAGGGGTCAGCACCGTTCGCTCGACCCGGCAGTGTGAACTTTGCCTGCCTTTCGGCTTGAGTCCGGTGCCGCGTCGGTGAACGTCGCCAGTCAGTGATGCGGCAATGCCAGCGTGGCCGAGGACAGCGAAAGCAATCCCAAGACCTTCAGACCGGCGGCATCTCCTATACCCGCGGGCCGTTCTGGGTGGCGGTTGGAACCAGCGCTCCGCAGCCCGTCGGCGCAGTGATCGCCTTCGTAGCGGTCAAGCGGATCAACGGGCTGTTGCCGTTTTCGTTCGTCTTCGCCGCGGGGGCGATGCTGGCGCTGATCGCGGTCGAGATGCTGCCGCGGGCCTACTCGGGATCGGCGCGCGGGCCGAGTATCGGAGTCGCCGCAGGCGTCGCAGTAATGCTGACGCAGAGCCTGCTCCTCGGCGTCTGATCGCTAGAGGATGGAGAGCACACCGAGCGCCACCACCGAGACCGCGATCACGGCCAGGGCGATCCCGGTCACGAGTCTGTCGCCGCGTCCCAGGGCGTGGTTCCCCATCAGTTTCCGGTTCCCGCCGAGCGAACGCATGAACGGCAACAGGACCAGGAGCAGGACGGCGTTGAGGGCTTGGGAGAGGAAGAGAATCGGGATCAGCGGGGCGCCTGGGATGAGGACGAGAACGGCGGCGATCGTGACCACGACGCCGTAGCTGATGTAGAAGGACCGCGCTTCGGTAAAGGTGTCGTTGACATCGGCCTTCCTGCCGAGGGTCTCCGACACCGAGTAGGCGGTGGAAAGGGGGACAATCGCTGCTGCAAGCAGAGCTGCCCCGAGGAAGCCGAGGCCGAAGAGGGTCGCCGCCGTGTCCCCCGCCAGTGGTTCGAGGGCGCGGGCCGCGTCGCTGGCGTCGTTGATGTCGACGCCCTGGACGTGCAGCGTCGACGCGCAGGCGATGACGACGAAGAAGCCGATCACGCCGGTCAGCAAAGCGCCGACGATCACGTCGATTCGCTCGTAGCGGAGGTCTTTGACGTGGAGCTTCTTGTCGACGGCGTAGGACTGGATGAATGCCAGGCCCCATGGCGCCAGCGTCGTGCCGATCGTCGCCACCGCGACCAGCAGGGCCTCGCGATTGAACGGAAGGTTCGGCACGACAAGGCCCTTGGCGGCGGCGCCCCAATCGGGGTGGGCGAGCACGCCCGAGATCACGTAGGCGACGAAGACGGCGCTGAGGGCGAGCAGCACGTGCTCGACGTGGCGAAAGGTCCCTCGCAGGACCAGCAGAGAAACACCGACAGCCGCGATCGGCACGCTGATGTAGCGGCTCATGCCCCCGAGCAGTTCCATCCCCGCCGCCACCCCGGCGAACTCCGCGCACAGCGTGCCGGTATTGGCAATTACCAGCGCGGTAAGCACGAGGCCCGCCGCCCTCGGGCCGTAGCGCTCGCGGACCAACGTCAGTAGCCCTTTGCCGGTGACGATCCCAAGCCGTACTCCGAGCTCGTGGAAGACGATCAGGGCCGCGGTCGCGAGGGCGAGCACCCAGAGCAGCTCGTACCCGTACTTGGCGCCGAGGATCGAGTAGGTCGTGATCCCGGCCGGGTCGTCGTCGGAGAGGCCCGCCAGCAGCCCCGGCCCCACCACCGCCAATAGCGCTGCCATCGTGCCGCCGCGCAGCAGCAAGTGGCGTCGCCTGGCGAGGCGCCAGTGCGTGTGACGACCGGGGATGCGGTGGGCGCGGTGCTCTGACACAAGTAGGCCCATACTCTCGCGAGGCCGACGCCCACTGCTTTTCGATGACGAATCGAACAGCCCAGGCCACGGCCGACTTACTGCCGGGCGTTTACCGCAATCGGTTCGGCGGGTCAGAGCCGATGGATCGCTGCCTGGCTCGGAGCTATGGCGATCGGCGTCGCCAACAGCACGTTCCGCCAGTTGGAGGTTCGCCATCTACTTCTGGAACCCCTATCGGCGCTGGGCGAGTTGCGAGGACCGCAGCGGGCCGTCCTTCGGGGGACTTAGGGGAGCGTGGATACGATTTGATCGGCCCGTGACCGCCATGTCGCAGCTCACCCCCGCCGCGCCGAACCCCGATTTGGACTCGGGTCGGCCCTTCTGGCGGGAGTCGATAGCTCGGTATGAGCAGCCGTCGCTGCCGCGCAGCCTCTTCGACCTGGCGACGTCGGTGATGCCGTATTTGGCCCTGACCGTCGTGATGTACCTCTGCTTCGACGTCTCGGTCTGGATCACCGTTGCCCTGGCGGTTCCGGCGGCGGGCTTCCTGTTGCGGACGTTCATCGTCTTTCACGACTGTGCTCATGGCTCGTTCCTGCCGACAAAGCGAGCGAATCTGTGGCTCGGCCGGTTCACGGGCCTGCTCGTCTTCCAGCCGTTCGGGAATTGGCGCCACAACCACGCCGTCCATCACGGCACCGCCGGCGACCTCGACCGGCGCGGGACCGGAGACGTGCTGACGCTCACCGTCGATGAGTACATCTCACGCCCTTGGAAGCAGCGGCTGGGGTACCGCCTTTTCCGCAATCCGTTGGTGATGTTTGGGATCGGCCCGATCTGGTCATTGATGATCGGGCCTCGCTTGTGGTCGCGCAAGATGCGCCGACGCCAGCGGCATAGCGTGATCGCGACGAACCTGCTGCTCGGGATCATCATTGGCGCGATCTCATGGCTTGTCGGCGTCCAGGCGTGGATCCTCGTGCAAGTGCCGACCGCCATCATTGCCGGCACCTTGGGAGTGTGGCTGTTCTACGTGCAGCATCAGTTCGAGAACGTTTATTGGGAGAGTTCCGAGCGCTGGAGCTACGCTGCTGCGGCGTTGCGCGGGAGCTCTTATCTGAAGCTGCCAAAGGTGCTCCAGTTCTTCAGCGGAAATATCGGCCTGCATCACGTTCACCATCTCAGCGCAAAAGTCCCCAACTACAACCTGCAGCGCGCCCACGATGAGAACTCGATCTTCCACGATGTCCCGGTGTTGAGCGTTCGCGACGGGCTGCGTTCGATCCGGCTCAAGGTGATCGATTCGAAGAGCGGTCGGCTGCTGACCTGGAGTGAGGTTAAGGCCCGTACCTAAGGCCCAGGGAATTTCGGCGCGCTGGAAGGCAGGACGCGCGACCGCGACGAGACGCGCAAAGACGCGCTGTCGTTCGCCCTCGCCTTGGGGTCGCCTGTCACGCCCTCGCTCGTTTTTGCTCTTAGTCAAGTTCTAGTCAAGTAGGGACAAGAGGCATCTGCAAACGTCGACTGACTAATACTCGCGAAACTCTCGACAGCTTCCAGGTGGTGCGCGCCCTAGGCGCTCGCCTAACCCTTGCCGAAGTCAACTTGACCACTGAGCCGGCGGGCAGCGCGGTCCCCCGGCTTCACGCTCTGCTTGACGATGCCGGCCTTGGCCGTGGCGCCTCTGCGCTTGGAGACTTTGCCGAGCTTCCAATCGGCCGGCCTGATCGTGCACCGAAGTCCTCGGACCGCCGCTCGCATGGCCAATATGACAAGACGGTGAAATCAAAACGGCTCAGCTTGCTTCGTCGCCACCGCCGGGAGCTGGGCGTGGTCGAGCCATTCTGGGAGGCTCAGCTCGCGGTGCTGGTGACGATCGTCCTCTACGTGGCGCTGCCGGCAAAGCTGACGGTTGGGCCTCGCTGGCTCGTTCCCGCGCTGGAGGGAGCGCTGCTGATCGGATTGGTGATCTCGACGCCATACCTGCACCACACCCAGTCGCCCTTTCACCGGCGCTTGACGATCGGCCTGATCGCGATCGTCACCGCAGCGAACTTCACGGCAGAGGGACTGCTGATCGACAATCTGCTCAAGGGCGGTGGCAGCGGTGGGCGTACGTTGGTCATGTCGGCCGCGGCAATCTGGTTCACCAACGTGGTCGTCTTCGGCCTGTGGTTCTGGGAGATCGATCGAGGCGGTCCTCATATGCGCACCGCACCGAAAGCGCGTGCACCGGACTTCCTCTTTCCCCAGATGAGCGCCGGGGGGTCAATCGAACGCGGCTGGCGCCCGGCCTTCTTGGACTATCTCTACGTCGCGTTCACGAACGCGAGTGCTTTCAGCCCAACCGATGCGATGCCGCTGACCGTCAGGATCAAGGCCCTGATGCTGGCCGAGGCGATTGCCTCGTTTCTGACCGTTGGCCTGGTCGCTGCCCGCGCGGTGAACATCCTCAACACGTAGCCTCCATCTGAGACTCTCTAGGCATGGCGTCGAACCGCTCCCAACGCAAGCAGCACGCGCTCGAGCTGTTCGAGGAGCTGCCGGCTCGCTACGACGAGCTCGGGGCGGCGCTGAGCTTCTTTCAGGATCCGCGCTGGCGGCGAGCAGCGGTGGAGGCGGTCGAAGCCGGACCCGATGATCGCGTTCTCGATATTGCCTGCGGGACTGGCCTGGTGAGCCGGGCGCTGGTCGAGCGCTGGGGTAGCCGAGTGGTCGGGCTCGATCAGAGCGCGTCGATGTTGGGACGTGCCAGGGCAATGCTGGCTGAAGATCCGCGACTGGCGGCAAGGGTCACCCTGGTCGAGGGCGAAGCCGAGAGCCTCCCCTTCGCCGACCGGGAGTTCGACCACCTCACCTTCACCTACCTGCTGCGCTACGTCGACGATCCGGCGGCGACGTTGCGCGAGCTGGCGCGGGTGGTCAAGCCGGGCGGGCGAGTGTCGAGCCTCGAGTTCTGCGTCCCGCGCGGGGTCTGGTTCTGGCCCTGGCGCCTCTACACCCGGGTCGGGCTGCCGGTCCTCGGTCGAATCGCATCGCGGAGCTGGTTCGAGGCCGGCCGCTTCCTCGGCCCCAGCATCGAGGGCTTCTACCGCAGCTATCCATTGCGCCGGCAGATCGGGCTCTGGGAGGCAGCCGGCATCGAGCGGATAGAGGTACGACGGATGAGCCTGGGCGGCGGCGTCGTCATCTGGGGCACCGTTGGAGACTGAGCCCAGCCCTCGCCCTGCCTTCTACGCTCTGCGCCCAGGCGGCTGGCGCGACCTGGTGACGGTGCTGCACCCGCCCTACACGCTCTGGCACGTCAGCAACGTGGCGATCGGGGCTGCGGCGGCGACGCATATCTACGTCGGTCGTCTGGCGGCGGCGATCGCGGCTTTTTTCCTCGCCGTCGGAGTCGGAGCCCACGCCCTGGACGAGCTGCACGGACGGCCGCTGGGAACGCAGCTTTCCCGACGCACCCTCATCGCATTGGCCGTCGGGGGTCTCGGCGGTGCCCTGGCGATCGGCATCGTGGGGACGATCGTCGTCTCTCCCACCCTTGCGCCGCTGGTTTTGGCCGGCGGCTTCATCGCTCCCGCCTACAACCTGGAGTGGTTCGGCGGTCGATTCCACACTGATTTCTGGCTCGCGGCCTCCTGGGGCGGATTCTCGGCATTCACCGGCTGGTGGGTGAACTCCCTCGGCCTACACTCAGTCCGAGAAGCAATCGCAGCCAGCGCCGCAGTGCTCGCCTGCTTCTTCCTCACCATCGTCCAGCGGCGACTCTCGACGCCGGTCAGGGAGCTGCGACGCCGCACCGTGGCAGTCAAAGGTGAACAGCACCTAACCGACGGGACCGTCCGTCAACTCGACCGGGGGGATCTCGCCGCGCCCCTCGACGGCGCACTGCGGGGCCTCTCGGTCGCGGTGCCGTTGCTGGCTGTCGCGATGATCGCCCTGCGTCTCTAGGCCGATCGTCACGGCCATCGCTCATGGATGAGTGGGAGACCGCGGTAGCGCCGCCAATCGCGAGCAGGCCAGCGCCACTGAAAAAGGCCCCGCGCCGAGCCCGAGGCGCTTGCCCTTTTGGACCATCCCCGCCATGCGGTGGCTCAAAACGTGGAATCCGACGACTTATTCAGCGCAGCCGCGGCTGAAGAGGACTGGCTGGCGAGCGACCTCAATATTTCAGTTGGACTCCTCAGCGAGAGCCTCTGCTGCTGCGTCGAGGCGCAAGCTCTCCACGGCCTGGCGCTGGGACTCGGCCCGCTCGATTAGAGCGGAGAAGTTGATTCCGAAAGCTTGGAGCCCAGCGTCCGCTGCAGTGCCTGCCACAACTCGAGCTTGCCGGTGATCCCGATGTGAAGCATCTCCAGCTCGAGCAGTCGGCTGAGTGGCGAGTAGCCCCTCAAGCGTCCGTTCAGCTTGAGGCGGCCGAGCTTCTCGGCTGCCCACGCACCCGCGATCTCGGCGGTGTTCCGCCTGACCGCGAGCCTCTCCATCACTTCCTCCAGGGTCGTCCGGTCGGCTTCTTCGGCGCAGATTCCTTCCAGGGCCTCGCCCCATTTAGTGCCACGATTGCTGGAGCGGGCCCAGGCGCGGATTCTGGGCGACCGCAGCATCGCGATCGAACGCTTGACGGATTTGCTTGAGCGCGCTCGCGGCGAGCTCCTGGTGATGGACCGCTACTTCGGCCAGGACATCGCGGACTGGCGCCTCCTCGACGGCGTCACCGTACCCGTGCGCGTCCTAACCGGGAAGCTCGCCCGCACCGCTACAGGTGATGTCGTCAAGGCAACTCTCGGAGCCCAGGTTGAGGCCCGCTTCCGTCCTAAGGCGCCTATTCACGATCGCATCTACATCTGGGGCGGCGGGGGACTATCGATCAGCGGATCGCCTACGAGCTTTGGCCAGGCGCCGCTACGGCTCGCACGGCTGAGCGCGGGCGAGGTCAACCTCTGGCGGGCCGAGTTCGACACCCTTTGGCAGTCGCCGTTCTTCTCCCCCGTGCCACGATCCGACCGCCCGAATTGAGTCCGGGCGGAGGCCTGGACTTAAGAACGGGGAGGAGTACGCTACTCACCGATAGGCGCGACCTCGAGGTCGAATCGCCAGGACGTCAATCACCTTCTCGCTGGCTCGACGATCAAAGATGATGCGCCACTCGCCGACGCGGAGCCGCCAGAGCCGCTCGGGACCGCGGAGGCGTTTGACGTCACCGTCGGGAAGCTGGCCAATTGCGGCGCTGATGCGCTCGCGATCTCTCCGCCCCAACTTGCGGAGGGACTTCAAGGCAGCGGGGCGGATCTCGATCCGCCATCCGCCTGGATCAGCCAGCGTTCAGCTCCGCCTCGGCGTCTGACCAAGAGATACCCGGTTCGGTCCGCGCTTCCTTGACGGCGCGGAGATCCTCGTCGGTCAGCTCCTCATCGTCAAAGGGAGCGGCGTCCAGCTTGGCTGCGACGGGGTCCTGGGCACGCTGAAGCAGGATCGCCGCGGCGGGAAGCGATTCGTCGGGTAGAGCATCGACTAGCCGGTGTAGCTCAGTCTTGGTCATCGGCTTCAAACGGTACCACCGGATCGCACCAGCCAACCGAGGCTGTCAGGGACGATCGAGGGCACCCGGACGGCAGCTCGAACCGCCCCCGAATCGCGGCCGATTTCAGGCACTTCTCACCAGAAGTGCCTGGCTCCCCGCATATCGCTCACTGTCACCCTCAGCCGAGGTCGGCGGCGACGTCCGGCCCAGCCGGTTTGGTCTCGGATCGGCGGCGAGCTGACTCTGCATATCGCTGTCGGCCTTCGGTCTGACCTCATGCGGTTGTGT
>DATCPU010000228.1:0-13783 GCA_036569925.1 Candidatus Dormiibacterota bacterium | reverse complement strand
GTAGTCGACATAACCAAGCACCAGCGTCGGTGTCGCATAACCAAGCGCCGAGAGCCGGCGGCGCAGCTTTTCGTTTCGGCCGCACACGGCCACGACCTGCCACTCATGGGGCTCCTCGGTCAACACAGCGACCTGCTTGGCCAGGCCACTGGCGCCGGCGGCCCCGCCGATGACAAGCACTGTGAAGCGTTTCTCGTCAAGCCCGAAGCGGCGGCGAAGCGCTTCCTTCTCGCCTGGAGCCGGAGGTCGAAACCGAAGGTCGACTGGGAGGCCCAGGAGCTTGACGCGGTCAGGAGGTACACGCCGCCGGATCGCCACCTTGCGAGCGAGCTCGGTGGGCGCGATGACCAGGTCGGCGCGGCTGAAGGTCCACCCGCGGTGGAAGTCGACGAGGTCGGTGATCACTGTCATCAGCGCACGCCGGCGCCCACTCTTCTGAATTGCCTGGTAGGTCATGTGGTTCAGCAGCGGATGCACTGACAGAACCACGTCCGGGTCGTGCTCGTGGATGAGCTCGGCAGTCGCCTTGCGCACGCCACGGCCGAAGACGGCGCGAATCGCAGCGAAGGTGGGCTTCGTGTTGCTCGTGTGGTACACCGCGCCCCAGGCTGTCCTAGAGCGCTGGATCATCGGGCCGTAGAGCGAGGCGAGGCGCCTCACCACCAAGGGCCCCTGCGCCATCAACGGGTCCGCGACCGTGACCACACAGGTCGGGTCGAAAAGTCTGAGTGCGTCGGTCAATGCCCTTGCGGCCGCGCGATGCCCGCCGCCCGTGTCGCTGAAGAGGATCAGGATCCTGGGCGCGCCGCCGACGGGGGTGGGGACTGGAGGCGGTGCCTGGAGGGGACCAGCGTCCGCCGGTTGGACGCTTACTTCCGGTGCGCGGCGGCGCGGCGCGCGATCCATCGCATGTTGTACTGGGACAGCAGGAGCGTGATGAAGAGCATCCCGACGATAGCGATGCCGACCCACAGGATCGTGCGCTTGGCCAGCTCGTTGGGGGAAAGCGGCGGTGATCCAGTCAGGTTCTGCTGAATGATGTACGACGCAAGGTCCTTGATGTCCTGGTCGGTCAGCGCAGTGTTCCCGCCCTTGGCTGGCATGTCGGTCTGGCGAGGATCGCCGGCCTGGTGCGTCCGGCCCTTCGTGATGATGCCGATGAGGAAATCCGGATCGAGAGGGTTCGTCACCGCCGGCAGCTTCTCGATCGGGTTGAGCGCCGGGCCGATGCCGCCGGTCAGGCTGGCTCCGTGGCAGGCCGTGCAGCTGGCTGCGTACAGGGCCGCCCCTTTCGTCGGATCGCCCGGCAGCGGCGCAGCGCTTCCCGACGGGGAGGGCGAGCTGTCAGCCAGAGTGCTGACGGCTGTGAGCGCCACCATGGCGGGAACGGCCACAGCCACGAGCGCTGACAGCGCGAATCGCTTGTGAAGCCGCATGCCGCGCCAAATCATAGCCTGCCTCCTATTTTGCCCTCGCGCGGGAATAGGAAGGAAGCGCGTAGGTTTTATTGCTGATATGGCGTCATGCTCCCCGGTCTCCCGTTCGGCTTTCTGCTGCGTATCGAGGCGCTGGCTAGACGCGAGATCGGCATACCGTGGCTGAGGCGACTCCTCTGATCTCCAACCTCGCCGCCGGAAGGCGGATCGGGGTTATCTCCATGCATACCTCTCCAACCGCCTCGCTGGGCCAGAACGGCAACGGCGGCCTGAACGTCTACGTTCGGGAAGTCGCCACCGCATTCAGCGAGCGGGGCATCGCCACCGATATCTTCACCCGCCGCCAATCTTCTGACGACCCCGCGATCGAGTCTCTCGCCCCCCTTTCGCGCGTCATCTATCTGCCTGCAGGCAGGAGTCTCGACAAGTACTCCCTCTACGACCAGGTCCCGGCGTTTGCGGCGGGCGTCCGTGCTTTTGCCCAGCGGGAGGATCTGAGCTACGACATGCTCTACTCCCACTACTGGCTGTCGGGCGAGGTTGCCTGCCTCCTGCGACCGGAGATGGGCGTGGCGTGGGCGCACACCGCGCACACCCTCGGCCTGGTCAAGAACCGCACTCTCGCCAGCGGCGCGCGCCCGGAGCCGGCGCTGCGAATTCGAGTGGAGGGCGAGATCGCGCAGCAAGCCGACCTGCTGATCGGGTCGACCCAGGACGAGGCTGACGACCTGATCAGGCTTTACGGGGCGGACCCGGACCGCGTGCAGGTGGTCGCCCCCGGCATCGACCTCGCTACATTCCAGCCGATCGATCGCGCCGATGCACGACGCAAGATCGGTTACGGCCCGGGCAGGCTGCTGCTGTTTGTCGGCCGCCTCGAGCGCCTCAAGGGCGTGGACGTCGCCATCCGCGCGCTGGCGTTGCTGCGCGACCGCGACCACGAGGACCTGCGGCTGATCGTGCTTGGCGAAGATGTCCGCGATGGCGATGAGAGCGAGAAGGAACGACTGAAGGCGGTGGCCTCAGCTGTAGGCGTCCGCGACCGCGTCGATTTCCTGGGCTCGGTCGCGCATCACGAGCTGCCCTATTTCTACGCGGCGGCCGACGTGTGTGTAATGCCGTCGTACAGCGAGTCGTTTGGCCTTGTCGCGCTGGAGGCTCAGGCATGCGGGCGGCCGGTTGTGGCTTCAGGGGTCTCGGGTCTGCGATCGGTCGTGCGCGATGAGGTCAGCGGCTACTTGGTCGACGATCACGATCCGGCGATTTACGCGGAGCGCATCGGCAGGCTGCTCTCAGATCCGGAGCTCGCGCAGCAGATGGGCCGGCGTGGGCGGCTGCTGGCGCAGCGATTCTCCTGGACGCGCACAGCAGATCGGCTCGGGAGCCTGTTCGAAGGCGCGATCGAGAGCACTCAGGCGCGAGTCCAGGCCGGCGTCCGACACGAGTAGGGGAACGAAGCAGCATCGAAAGAGGTGAGAGGCGTCGGTCTCGTGCCGTCGGCGTTCATCAACCAGACCTGGCCCCCGTTCAGGAACGCAATCTGATGACCATCCGGTGATGGGACCGGATTGACGACGTCGATGCTCGGATCGGCGGGTAAGCCCAGTGCCAGTGTCAGCGCTGTCGGCGGTGCGATCGAGCTGACCACGAACGCTTTCTGCTGACTGCCGGTCGTCGTCGGCAGGCCAATGGCGATCACCAGATGGACTGAGTCGGGCAGCCATGCGGGCGGGCTGATCTCGCCGGCGCTTGCGATCGTGGTGGTGGCGGCGGCGCCGCTGAGAGCACGGACCTTGAGTGTGGTCACCCCGACGTCATGGCGTAGATACGCAATGCGGTTGCCGGCCGGGGCCCACGAGGCGTCGCTGATCTGACCGTTTTCGATGGCCAGCTCATAGCGAGCCTGGAGGCCGACGTCATATCCCCAGACGATGCTCGACTGCGACCCGACCTCGACGAAGGCGAGCCTCGAGCCGTCAGGCGACACCGTCGCTTCGGTGACCGCCGGCGAGATGACGGTGTCCACCCCGCCGGCCGAAAGGCGATGCAGCGCGCCGCCGTCGTCGACGAAAACGTAGCCCATTCCAGCGGCAAGTGCGGCAGCCCACGCTGCTTTGAAACCAAGCGGTTGCGAATCCTGGCCCGGAGTCAACGACGACCACGTCCCGGCGTCGCTTTCAATCAGCAAGGTGGTCCCGTCCGGCGACCAGCTGAACGAATGCACTGAGCCGTCGAATAGCTTGCGAGGAAAGCCCGACTCGTTGACCAGCCACAGCGCGCCCGAGGTGCCGTCCGGGGTTGTCGTTGTGAATCCAACCCAGTTGTGCAGCTGCCGGATCGGGCCGGTGGTGAATGCGATGGTCGCGTCGCCGGCCAGCCGGTTGCCATCCGCATCGAGCGCGGTGCCGGTCACCGCGATGACGTATGGAGTCGATGGTTGAAGGAGGGTCGCGGGCGCGATGATGGCGCGGCGTCCGTCAGTCGCATTGAGCCGCACGCTGAACGGCACGGGTGGAGAGATGGTGACCGCCTGCTGCAGGCTGGGACCGTTCATGTCCCGGCTGAAATCCACAGTCAGGTACGCGGCGGGGTCGACGCCGCTCTCGCCGTTGGCCGGTGCCGAGCCGGCGAACGCAGGGGGTCCCTCGGTGACGAACGACCAGTGGTGCCGTAGCACGGCCGTATTGCCGGCCGGGTCCTTGTATCCCGCCTCCAGCACCACGTCATAAGTCGAGCTCGGCGCCAGCGTGGGGTGCTGGTACGCGAGCTCGCGAGGGCTCAGCCAAACGAGGTTCCCGCTGGTGGCCGGCTGCAGGTGAAGTCGGCTCTCGATGGACTGCTGGTCGACGTCGTGGTCGAAGGTGATCCGGATCGGCGCCGCCGTGGAGACGTCTACTGCACCTCGCACGGGCGAGTAATCGACGATCTGAGGCGGGTTGCCACCGCACGCGCTGATTAAGCCCAGTACGAGGAGAGCGACGACGAGAGATCTTGCTAGAGGTGCGACTTGAGGCGAGCCCTCATCTCGTGCGCCAGCTGCTCCAGCCGGGACGAGTCGACGAACAACAGCGAGATGCTGGGGATCTGGTCGATGGCGCCTTCGATTCCGGCCTCGGACTGATCGGCGGCGCCAAGGATGTCCTTCACCTTGCGAGCCCGGTTGCCAAGCGCATCCTCGGCCATCGCCTGCAGCTCGGAGACGATAGGCGACCAATCGCGCTGCGGTCCGCTTGGCGGCGGCGTGGTCGGAGCGACCTGCATCGCCGGCATAGAGGGAGGCGTTGGATGTGTGGTGGACGGCGGTGAGTAGGTTGGATAGACCGCTGTCGGCGGGGGCGTCGGGACCTCCTGGGCGATCACCGGCATCGGGCTGGTAATGGGTTCAACCATTGCCGGCGGCGCTGTGGCGGCCACTGCCTGCTGGCCGGAGCTTCGAGGACCGCGCTGGGACGCCACGACCTCGTCGACGTCGAGCGGCGGGTGCTTGGTCGCGTCGGCCGACTTGACCTCGATCATCGCACTCGGGTCGTCACACAGCGCGAGCGCACGGTCGGGCTTGTCGGAGATGTCGCGAGACTCGCTCGTATAAGCGCCGGCGAGCTCGCCTTCGGCGAGGATGATCACGCCGGTTCCTCCGGCGGAGCGAATCATCACGCTTCCGCTGAGCTTGCGGTCGCTGAGGAACTTCAGCAGGGCCTTCATGTCAACCCATGCGGCGTACAGCTCCGTGTACATGGGCTTCGATACGGTGAGCTCGTAAAGGCCATCGATCAGCTCGGGCGACAGGCCGACGACGTCGAGCACGCCGTGCCCTTGGGTCACGTCCTCGTTGAACTGGTGCAGCGCCGTCTTGCCGAGCATCAAGCCGCCCGGTTCGGCAGCCCCGTCGTAAATGCATTCGAGCGCTGAGCCCTCCCGGAAGAGGATCAGGCCTGTCGCGTCCTCCGTGAGCAGGCGCACGTAGCCCGTGTACCCCTCTTTCTCCAACGTGGTGATGAGGCGGGGAAAGTCGACGAACGATGTCTTCAGCGAGTCGTAGATGACCTGCCCAGCGGGCACTGGAATCGGCTCCCGCCCGTGCTTGGGTTGCGGTCGGTGCTTCACGCCGCGTCTTGGCTGGGGTGCTTCCACCTTTCTCTCCGGTTCAGGATGATCTGGGCGCTCCCCTCGCGCCTCGGCCTTGTCGACCTGGGGGGATTCGGCCGCGCTTTGCTTGGGCGCCGATTCCGCGGCTTCGACCAGCTCGGGGATGCCGGCCTTGACAGTCTCATCGGCGGGTAGCTTAGCCTTCGCGTCGAAGTCAAACTCGCCTTTCCTCCAGGTTAGGGCACTGACTACGGCGTCGTCGCCTGCCAGACCGTCGCCATGGGCGTGAAAAAGATGGCCAAACAGAAAGTACAGAGAGGTCGATTCGCCGTTACCGTTCCTGATCGTGAGCGTGCCGGTGGACCGCTCGCCTTGAGCGGCTTCCAGCAGAGAGCGCAGGGGCGTTTCGGCCAGCGAGCCGTGTGACTGCAAAAGCATCTCCTGAGACCGGCCCAGCCCGATCGTGGGATTGAGAGAAAGTTAGTATAGATATCGGTATCAGATTCGCGCGCCCAGAGCAGCCCGAAGCAGAACGAACAGTCCCGGACGCCCGCCAGCCCTCTCCAGCGCGCTTATTGCTTGTGCGCCACGGCCAGTCGACCTGGAATCACGAGCGCCGAATCCAGGGTCAGCTGGACCCTCCCCTTTCAGACGAAGGACGGCGCCAGGCGGCTCGGCTTGGCCTTCGGCTGGCAGGCCGGACCTTCGCAGGCATTTACACGAGCGACCTTAGGCGCGCGGCTGAAACGGCACAACTGGTGGGCCGGGCTGTCGGTGTCGATGCCACGCCTATGGCCGAGCTGCGCGAGATCTACCTCGGCCAGTGGGAGGGCTTGCGCACCGAGGAGCTGGCCGCGCGCTTCCCAGAGGCATGGGCCAGCTGGACGGATGAGCCCGATTGGGACCTCGTACCTGGCGGAGAGCGATCGGTCGCTTTCGAGGCGCGTGTGGGCGCGGCGCTCGACTCACTCTTCGAGCGGCACGCCCAAGGCGATGTGCTGGTGGTGACGCACGGCGGCGTGATCCAGATCGCCCTCCACCACGTGGTCGGCCGTCCGGGTCGTGGCATCTTCCCGTTCCGGATTCAGAACGCGTCGGTGTCCGTGCTCGAAAGGCGCAACGGCCGGGTCGTCGTCAGTGGCGTCAACGACATCGGGCATCTCGAGGCGGGGCCAGTGGCCGATCCGGAAATGGGATGAGCGCTCAGGCGACCGATTGGGACCGCGACCTGGAGAAGCTAGCGTCTCCTTCTCCGTTGCTGCAGACCTGGGGATGGGGCGAAGTGCAGTCGCGAGCCGGCTGGAGCGTCGAGCGGGTGAGGCTTGGCGCTATTGCGATGGCGAGCATTCAGGTTCGCAGCGTCGGGCCGGTGCGCGAAGCGTACCTGCCGCGCGGTCCCGTTCCCGCTACCCCTGAGTCAATCGAGGCTCTTGTCGACTGGGCGCGCAGCGCGAAGGTTGCGAAGTTGCGACTCGAGCCCGAAGCTGCGGCCGCGTTGGGCGAGGTTTTGATTGAGCGCGGATTCTCCAAGGGCAAACCCACGCAGCCGGAGCACACACGGATCCTCGAGCTGAAGCCGCCCGAGGAGATGCTCGCCTCGTTCAAGCAAGGTCGCCGTTACAACATTCGCACCGGGCTGAAACGCGGCGCGGTGGTCGAGGAAGGCAAAGACGCAGCCGAGCTGGCGCGCCAGTCCGCGGCGGTTGAGCGTCGCGAGTCGATAAGCCTGCCGGCGCGGGCCTACTACGAGCTCCTGCTCGAGCATCTGCCATGGGCACGTACCTATGTGGCGCGTCACCCCGAAACCAACGAGGGTTTGGCGGCGGTGCTGGTCGCGCGCCACGGCGGCCGCGCGTATCACCTGTTTGCCGGTCGGACCGGGTCCCATCCGGAGCTGATGGGCAACGACCTTGCCTGGTGGGCGGGCATCAAGGCGGCAGCCGAAGCCGGCGACCACGACTACGACCTGTGGGGAGTGCCGCCGCCCGGCGCTGGGTCCGAGCACCCATGGCATGGACTCGGCTTTTTCAAGGCGGAGTACGGTGGAGAAGAGGTCGCTTATGCGGGTGCTTGGGAGCTCGTTCTGTCGACGTCAGGAAACCGCCTGCTCGATATTGAGAAGAGTGCCCGCCTACGCATTCGGGGCCTGAAACGCAACATCTCCTAACAATCCTTCAAATCGGTTAGTATTGAACCATGATCAGCGCCACCGAATCGTCGCGCAAGGTTTTGATCGTGGACCCGGACACGACGACGCGCCGTGAGGTGCGGAACGCATGCGCCCAGGACGGCTACCAGGTCCTCGAGGCAGACAACGGAGCCGACGCGCTTCGTGAGGTCGGATCGTCTCGCCCGAGCCTGGTGCTGCTCGAGGTGGCGCTCCCCGACGGCTCGGGGTTCGACGTTTGCCGCGAGCTGCGTAAGGCCGACGCTTCGGTGCCTGTGATCATGATGAGCTCGCGGTCGGATGAGATCGACGTGGTCGTCGCCCTCGAGATCGGCGCTGACGACTACGTGACCAAACCCCTGCGCATCAGGGAGCTCGTGGCGCGGATGGCTGCCCATCTGCGCCGGACGAGGCAGGAGTCGGTGGAGGCGACGCGAAGTCGCCTCGAGTTCCGCGAGCTCGTCATCGACGTCAACGAGCGCCGCGTCTACAAGGCGAACAAAGAGGTGGAGCTGACACACACCGAGTTCGACCTGCTCACGTTCCTGGCCAGCAACGCGGGTAAGGTCCTGAGCCGCGAGAAGATCCTCAACTCGATCTGGGGCTACGAGTACCCGATCGAGACCAGGGTCATCGACGTGCACATCAGGAACCTGCGCCGGAAGATCGAGACGCAGCCATCGAGGCCGTACTACATCCTGGCCGTGCCGGGAATCGGCTACCGGTTTACTAACGCCAGGCCGGGTTAGGGCAGCGCAACGCCCAGCTCGTGCAGCGATGCCTGCACGAACTCCCGCTCCTTGATTCCCGGGTGCGGTATCTGAAGGTCCTGGTCGGAGACGTGGTCGTCACCAAACAGAAGGATGTCGACGTCGATGGCGCGTGGGCCCCACCGCCGGGTCGGCTTCCGGCCTCCCTCCCGTTCCACCGCTTTGGCAGCCGTAAGCAAGCTTCGCGGCGTGCCCGCCCACTCCACCTCCAGCACCTGGTTCAGGAACCTCGGCTGGTCCGTGTCTCCCCATGGCTCGGTCTCGATCTCGCTGCTTTGACGCACTATGCGCAGTCCCTTTTGACGCAGCCTGCGCCGTGCCGCGCTCAGGTTCCGACGCCGGTTGCCAAGGTTGGAGCCGAGCCCCAGGTAGGCGACAGTTCGCTTCACCTCATCTGATCGGCGACTCGCGCCACCCGCGTCATGGCTTCGACATCGTGGACGCGGACGATGTCGGCGCCACGCAGCACGGCCGCGGCGACGGTGGCGGCCGTGCCCTCGACCCGCTCGCCGACCGGCAGATCGAGCAGCTTGCCGATGAACGACTTGCGCGACGTGCCGATCAAGATCGGCAGGCCAAGCTCCTTCAGCTCGCCCAGCCTGCGCATCACCACCCAGTTCTGGTCCGCCGTCTTGCCGAAGCCGATGCCCGGATCGATGATCACTCTTTCACGCGGGATGCCCGCCTCCGCAGCCAGCCGTGCCGACTCCCGAAGAAAGCGTT
The DNA here is from genome assembly GCA_036569925.1 of Candidatus Dormiibacterota bacterium. Taxonomy (GTDB): domain Bacteria; phylum Chloroflexota; class Dormibacteria; order Dormibacterales; family Dormibacteraceae; genus Palsa-872. The sequence goes on along the minus strand of DATCPU010000228.1, from coordinate 4,601 downwards.
TGATCTCGGCCATGAGGTCTCCCTTGTATCCGGTGCCCTTCTGGTTGTGCATCACGATGAGGGCGCACGCGTGCCTTGCGGCGAGGTTGGCGATCGCCGGCGAGCGCGTCAACCCCCAGACGTCATTGAGGATGGTGGCGCCCGCCGCCACCGCCGCCTCGGCGACCTCGAGCTTGTAGGAGTCGATCGACACGGGCACCCCGGAATCGCGAGCCAGGCGCCGCACCACGTTCTCGGTTCGAGAGATTTCATCGGCCGAGCTGATCGGCACATGGCCGGGTCGCGTGGACTCCCCGCCCACGTCGAGGAAGTCGGCTCCTTCGTGCACCATCCTCACGCCCTGCCCGACGGCGCCGGCAAGGTCTTCGCCGAGCCCATCACCGCTGAACGAGTCGGGCGTGACGTTCACGATTCCCATGACATAGGTGCGGCTGCCCCACTCGAACCGTCGCCCTCCGATGTCGGCGATCACGCGCCGATTATGCTGCCCTTCGGTATGAAGCTCGCTGACATCGCCGGGGGCGTGGCCGGCGCGAGGCTGGAGGGAAGCGGCGACGTCGACGTAACCGGAATCGCATACGACTCGCGCCGTGTGAAGCCTGGCGATCTCTTCGTTGCGGTCAGCGGCCTGCGGGAAGATGGCCACGCGTTCGCCGCGGATGCGGTCAAAAGGGGTGCGGTGGCGGTAGCTCTCGAGCGGCCGGGTCCGATGCCCGCCGGAACTCCTGTGGTGCTGGTGCCGTCCACGCGTAGGGGCCTGGCGGAGATCGCCGCCGAGTTTTACGGGCGGCCGTCGCGCCGCCTAAGGGTGGCCGGCATCACAGGTACCGACGGCAAGACAACGACCACCCATATGGCAGAGCACGTGCTGCAGGCCAGTGGGATACGGGCCGGCGCCATGAGCACCGTCGCGTTCACGGTCAGCGGCGCTGAAACTGACAACCTGAGCGGTCAAACCACCACCGAGGCGCCACAGGTCCAGGCGTGGCTGCAGCGGATGGTCGAGGCCGGCGTGCAGTGCGCCGTCATCGAGACGACGTCCCACGCCCTGGTGCAGGAGCGGGTGCGCGCTTGCGATTTCGATGTGGCCGCGTTCACGAACGTCGGCCATGACCACCTCGACTACCACGCCACGTGGGCCGATTACCTGGAGGCGAAAGCCCGGCTCATCGACCTCGCGGCGTCCGGCGCGGACAAGGGCATCGAGAAGACCGCTGTGCTGAATCGCGATGACGCGAGCTTCGAGAAACTTTCGCGCCGGCCAATCGCGCGCCGCTGGTCGTACGGCCTCACCACCGCAGCCGACCTGCATCCACTCGACCTCAGCGTCGGCCGAGCGGGTTCATATTTCCGAATGAAGACGCCCGCAGGCGAAACAGAGGTGACCCTGTCAGTGCCTGCGAAGTTCAACATTTACAACGCTTTGTGCGCAGCGGGCGTTTGCCTGGCGCTCGGGGTGCCATTGGACGCGATCGGCACGGGCCTGGCCGGTTTTGAAGGAGTACGGGGTCGGCTCGAGCCTGTGGACCTGGGGCAGGACTTCCGAGTATTCATCGACTTCGCCCACTCCTCCGGCTCACTAGCCAGCGCCCTGGCCGAGCTTCGACCATTTACGCCTGGTCGCTTGATCGCGGTGTTCGGCTCGACCGCACGATCAGACCACGATCGGGTCGGCATGGGCCGGGCGGCCGCTGAGTTCTCTGACTTTTTCATCATCACTACGGACGATCCTCTCGGCGAGGACCCGGTTGAGATCGCACGCGAGGTGCAGTCGGGTGCGGAGGGCAAGGCGCCTGGGCGCGACTTTGAGGTCGTGATCGACCGCCGGGCGGCAATCCGGCGCGCCATCGAGGTCGCACGACCGGGAGACTGCGTGCTGCTCGCAGGCAAGGGTCACGAGAGGTCGATGCAGATGGCCGCGGGATCGGAGCCCTGGGATGAGAGGTTCGAGGCAGAGGCGGCGATACGAGAGAAGCTCGGCCTGTCGGTTTAACCGCCGCCCACCATCCGGACGATCTCCACTACATCTCCACCGCGCAGGATTGTGGTCGGGTAAGCGTCGCGGTCGATGATCATGCGGTTGAGCTCCACCGCCACGGCGCGTGGGCTCACCCCCAGTACTTCCAGGTAGGCCGTCAGCGCGGTGGGCCCATCGAGCTCGATTGGTTTGCCGTTGACCTGGAGCGCGATCACTGGAAGAGCCGGATCGCAGCATATCCCGCGGCGCCCGCCGCTTCACATTCGGCGATGCGATCGTCGGTCACACCGCCGATTGCGAGGACAGGGATCTGCACTGCATGCGTGACCGCGGCCAGGTCGCCGAGGCCGCGAGGCTCGGCGCCCGCGTGGCTCTCGCTCGACCAGACGGGCCCGAAGATGACGAAGTCCGCGCCTTCACGCTCCGCGTCGACAGCGCCTTGCACCGAGTGCACCGAGCGGCCGACCAAGCGCTGGCCGAGGAGCCTCCTCGCGTCTTGGACTGAGATGTCGTGCTCGGGCAGGTTCACTCCGGCTGCGCCACTTGCGAGTGCGATGTCGCACCGAGAGCTGATTAACACGGGCACCGGCGACGCGCCGACCAGCTCGATGGCGTTCACCTCGAGTTCGCGCGCCGTCATGCGTGGAGAGCGAAGCTGGAGCACCGTGGCCCGGTGTGCAGCGTGCAAGCCCTCGCGTGCGCTCGCAACGACTGCCATCGCAACAGGACTTATTAGTTGGGGCGAGAAATACCCTCGGTGGGTGAGCTCGCGCTCGCCTGGCCGCGCCTGGGCATCCGGCCCGCGAGGTGCGCCTTACGCCCCGCCTCGACACCCTCTTTGATCGCCTCGGCCATGAGGGGCGGGTCGCGCGCAAGCGCGACTGCAGAGTTGACGAGGACTGCGTCGGCGCCAAGCTCCATCGCGAGCGCGGCGTCAGAAGGCGCCCCGATCCCCGCGTCGACAACGACTGGAACCGAGGCCTCCTCGACGATGATGCGAATCTGCTCCAGCGTCTGGAGGCCCTGGCCGGAGCCGATCGGCGAGCCCAGCGGCATCACGGTGACGGTGCCCAGCTCCTCCAACTTCTTGGCGAGCACGGGGTCTGCGTTGATGTACGGCAGAACCTTGAATCCTTCTTTCACGAGGATCCGCGCCGCCATCAACGTTTCCTCGGGATCTGGAAAGAGGTAACGCGGGTCGGGGATGACCTCGAGCTTGACCCAGTCGGATAGGCCCATTGACCTCGCGAGGCGCGCGATCCTGATCGCCTCGTCAGCGGTGCGGCAGCCCGCGGTGTTCGGAAGGATGCGGTAGCGCTTCCAGTCGATGACGTCGAGGATCGTCTTCTTCTTGGGATCGTCCAGGTCCAACCTGCGAAGGGCCACCGTCACCAGCTCGCATCCCGACGCCTCCAATGCCGCAAGCATCGAGGCGTCATCCGGATACTTTCCGGTGCCGAGAAAGAGCCGCGAGCGCAGCTCGACTCCGGCGATGACCAGCTTGTCGACGGCGGCAACCGTCTGCATGGATCCAGCTTACCGAGTGCTGCGCTGAACCAGCGCTACGGGGTGCGGACCTAAGGTAAGTCTTGCTGGACGACGAGAGTCTTGTCGCGCCCGTACGTCAGCCGCTTCACCGCCTGGGCGACGGGGAGCCACACCAGCTTGTCGACCTCGATGCCTGGGCGGAACCGACCACTTCGTACTTCCATCACCCAGTAGCACGCAACCTTGTCGCGTCCGCGGCGATCGACGTACGCGGTGCAGCCGAGGGGCCGCACAAGCTCGCACTTGAATCCAGTCTCCTCGCGGACTTCGCGCAACGCGCAGTCCTCGGGGGTCTCCTCGGGTTCGACCTTGCCCTTGGGCAATGTCCAATCGTCATAGGCGGGGCGATGGATCACTGCGATCTCGGTTTCGTCCGATGGGCCGACCCGGCAGACGACACCGCCCGCCGCCCGTATTACGGTCACATCCGTCACATCCAGAATCTTTGTTGCCAACGTTGCTCCTTCGTTTGCTGGAACGCCGTGATGGGACGTTGTACTAGGTATTCAAATCGGACGCGCTGGTGAGAGTTTAGCGGCGAGGACCCCCAACTTGCCATGTATTTTTTACGCGGCGCCGTTGAGTGTCTTGATGAGCTCTTGCACGCGACCGTCGATATCATCGCGGAGCCGGCGTACCTTTTCGATTGGCATTGCCTTCGGGTCCGGCAAATCCCATTCGATGTAACGCCGGCCGCGGATTACGGGACATGCATCGCCACAACCCATGGTTACGACAACGTCAGCCCATTGCGCAAGCTCGGTCGTCAACATCTTCGGCGTGCGGGCGCTCAGGTCCATGTCAACCTCCTTCATCGCGGCCACAACGACTGGATGAACGTGGTCAGCCGGCGTGGTGCCGGCCGAGCGCGCCTCGTGAGTGCCGCCGGCTGCGCGGGCGAACAGCGCCTGACTCATCTGCGATCGGCCCGCGTTGTGGAGGCAAACGAATAGAACGTTTGCCATGCGTCCTCTACAGCTGCCCCGCCAGGCGAATCTGCCGGCGCAAGACCCAGCGGCTGACGAGGTTGATGAGGAGCACCATGGTCACGAGCACGAGGGCCGCGCCCCAGGCC
>DATCPU010000227.1:0-4196 GCA_036569925.1 Candidatus Dormiibacterota bacterium | reverse complement strand
CGCCCGCTCTGCGGACTGGGTCTCCTCGGCCTCGGTCTTCTGCGCCAGCAGCCTGCCGCCGACCCGGACGAGGCCCAGACACAGTTCGGCGAGCACCGGAAGGGGCGCCAGCGCCCTCGCCACGGCGACGTCGAACGACTCGCGCAAGCGGGGATCGTGCCCGGCGTCCTCGGCACGCCTCGCCACCACTTCGACTCCCTCGATGCCGAGCTGCGCGCACGCGTGGACGAGGAACGCGGCCTTGCCCTGGTCTGCCTCGATCAGGGTGAGCTCGAGGTCCGGCCGCACGATCTTGAGCGGGAGGCCAGGCAGCCCGCCGCCCGACCCGACGTCCACCACGTGACGGGCGTCGCCCAGGTGGTCGACCAGGACCAGGCAGTCCTCGATCAAGCCCGGATCCGGCCGTGCCATCAGCCCAGGCCATTCCGAGATCATTCTTGCGAGCTCAAGCAGCTTAGAATCGTTCACGAGATGCCCATATACGAGTATCGGTGCGAGAGCTGCTCGGGCAAGTTCGACGTTTTGACTCGGTTCGCGGAGAGGGACCAGGCGCAGGTCTGCCCTTCATGCGAGTCGTCCAAGACCAGGGTGCTCGTTTCGAGCTTCGCCTTTGCCGGCACCGGCGAGTCGTCCTCAGCCTTCGAGGCAGGGGCCGGCGAGAGCGCCGGCGGCTGCTGCGGGGGCGGGTGCGGCTCTTGCGGCTCCAGCCCCAACTGACGAAGTAGCTTGCTGTACCCGGTGACGTACCGGGTCAACGCCGCCGGCCACATGGAGGTGGGCGGGTGCGACCTTGTCCAGCTGGCGCGCGACCATGGCACTCCGCTCTACGTCTACGACGAAGCGACGGTGCGCCAGCGCAGCGCCGAATATGTCGCCGCGATGGGCCGAGGCGGCCAGGTGCTTTACTCCGCCAAGGCATTTGCGTCGCCCCATTTCCTGCGCGTCGTAGCGGAAGAGGGATTGGGTCTCGACGTCGTGTCGGCGGGCGAGCTGGACCTCGCGCTGCGGTCGGGCTTTCCGCGTGACCGCATCCACTTCCTCGGCAACAACAAGAGTCGCGAGGACATCGAGGCTGCATATGCCGCCGAGGCCACAATCGTCATCGACGGGTCGCATGAGTTCGATCTGTTGAGGGCTGTGATCCCTGAAGGCAAGCGGACTCCGGTCATGTTGCGCATCTCGCCCGGAGTCAAGCCCGACACGCTCGACCACATCTCCACGGGCCAGCTCGATTCGAAGTTTGGCTTCTCGATTGAATCTGGCGCCGCGCGCAAAGCGGTGGAAGTGGTGTTGCAGCATCCAGCCTTGGACCTTATCGGGTTGCACTCGCACATTGGCTCGCAGATCTTCGCCCTCGGCGCATATCAGAAGGCGATGGAGATCATGCTGGACCTGCTGGTCGAGCTTCGCGACCAGCTCAAATTCGAGCCGCGAAAGCTGGGCGCGGGGGGCGGCCTCGGCATTGCCTACACGTACGACGACGATCCGCCGACGCCGCGCCATTTCGTCGAAACCGTGCGCCATGCGCTGGAGTCGGGATGCGCGGCCCGCGGCCTCAATGTCCCGGAGCTCGTGGTCGAGCCGGGCCGATCGATTGCCGGCCCTGCGGGAGTTGCGCTGTATACCGTCGGTTCGATCAAGGACATCCCTGGCGTGCGGCGGTACGTCGCTGTCGATGGGGGCATGGGCGACAACATCCGTCCCAAGCTGTATGGCGCGCGTTACGAGGCGGTTCTTGCGTCGGCGCCTGATCGCGCAGCAACAAGGAAGGTGACGATCGCGGGCAAGTATTGCGAGTCGACCGACATCCTGATCACGGACATCGACATGCCCGAGCTCAAGTCAGGGGACATTCTTTGCGTGCCCGCGGCGGGCGCCTACTGTCTGGCAATGGCGAGCAACTACAACGGGATGCCACGCCCTGAGGTGCTGATGGTCCGTGACGGCAAGGCGCGGGTCATGCGTCGGCGCGAAACGCTGGACGACCTGGTCGCCGCGGAGATCTTCTAGAGAACGATCCTGACCGTCGCGCTTGCGCTTCGCCCTGCGGTATCTGTAGCTGTCACCGTATCCGTGCGGAGGGCACCACCAGGGCTGGTGACGGTCGTTGAGAATGATCCGCTGCACCCCACAGCGACTGTCTTAGTCGAATATGGAGTGCTGCTGCCGCCCTTGTAATACGCAACCGTCACCGACTTGTTTGGCGTGAAGTTCGTCCCGGTGATGGTGATTGGGCCTCCCGCGAGCAGGACCGTGTTCGGCGAGGCGTTGAGGGACGCCGCCGAGGCTGATGTCGGGCAAGGATTCGTCGTTGGAGTTGGCGACGGTCTCGGCGTGGGCCGCGGGCTGGGTTTTGGGCTCGGCTTTGGCTTTGGACTTGGGCTCGAGGTGGAGCCCGACGTCGGGTTCGAACTTGGGCTTGATCCAGGACGTGGGCTCCGACCGGGGGTCGGTGTGGTTCCGGGGGTGCCCGAACCCGACGGCGACGCGCTGAATGACGGAGACGAGTTTGGGAGCGTCCCCGGGGCGACGATCCGCAGCTGAGTTTGCAGCGGGCATGAGCCGGCCCAACACACATTGACCACATGCATGCCGGTGGTGGCCGCGGACGGGATGACGATCCCCTGGCGAAAATCGCCCTGCCCGCCCGCCTGAAACGCGAAATAGAACGTCTCGTCGCTATGGAGCTGGATCTGGCCGAATTGATCGGCGGGTAGCCGTGATGCGATCACGTCCACCGTGTCCCCCGGCACCGCGATCGTGGGGTCAATGGACATCTTCGGCTGCAGGGCTTCCACGGCGCATACGCCGCCGATCACCAGCAGCAGGATCAGGATGACCGCGCCGGCGACGATCTCGTAGAGGCGCCTGCGCCGCCTGGCGGCCACAGCAGGGCCCCAGACCGGGGGCGGAACCGTCAACGGCGGTGGGGCGAACAGCGAGTCTATCTCGTGCGGGGGAGATGCAATGGCGACGGTCCGGTCCTCTGCGGCCACGGCGGCGGGCGCCATCGCAATCGTTCGCTCGATGCCGGCCGTGGCCTTGGTGCCCAGGGCCGTGCCAAGCGCGTTTACGAACTGCTCGCACGTCGCCCACCGTTTTCCCGGCTCCTTGGCCAGGCCCCGCATGATGACCGCGTCGACCTTCTCGTTCAGCTGCGGGTTGAGGCTGCTCGGCCGTGTCGGGTCCGAGTGCACGTGGGCGTACAGCAGCTCGATCACGCCCTGGCCTTCGAACGGGATGGATCCTGTGAGCATCTCGTAGGCGATGGTCGCCAGCGAGTAGCGGTCTGCGGCTGGCCCGACCTCGTGGCCAGTCACCTGCTCGGGCGCCATGTAAGCGGGGGTGCCGGTGGTGACGCCAGTGAGCGACTGAAGCGATGAGCCCTGCAGCAGCTTCGCCAGGCCAAAGTCGGCCAGCACCAGCGTCTCGTCCTTTTCGAGCAGCACGTTCGCGGGCTTCACGTCCCGGTGCACGATTCCCTGCGCATGCGCATAGTCGAGGCCCGAGGCGATCCCGTGCAGGAACCTCATGACAGTGCCCCAGGGCAGGGGACCGTTGTTCATCCTTCCGGCGAGGTTTCCTCCTGGAACGAACTCGACGATCATGTACGGCGTCCCCTCGTACTCGCCGTAGTCGAACACGTTGAGGATGTTCGGATGCCTCATCCGGGCGATCGCCTGGGCCTCGTGCCGGAATCGAGCGATCGAGTCGCGGTCGGGCGAGATTGCATGCATGACCTTGACGGCACCGGTGCGGTCGAGCTGCGCGTGATAGGCCCGGTACACACTGCCCATCGCTCCCTCGCCGACGAGCTCCAGGACCTCGTATTGCCCTAATTTGGTTCCTGTTTCGATCGGCACGGGCCACTGATTATGAGGTTCGGTGCCTTTGGGACAACCTGTTAACGGTCTGCCTTCCAGCCTCCACGGCCACCCTTCCTAACCGCCACCACGCCGGCAAGGATGGAGAGTGCGATCTCCCCGGGCGTTGACGCCCCGAGGTCAAGTCCGACCGGGCTCTGGATGCGCGCGATGACGTCCTCGGACACACCCTTGGCGCGCAGGGATTCGAGGTGGTGGCCGGTGTGCCGGCGGCTGCCCACGAGCCCGATGAAGCGCGGGTCCTTTGGCAGGAGGGCCTCCAGAGCCTGCACCAGGTCGGGAGCGTCGTGGTCGGTATGGACTGCGTACACC
>DATCPU010000226.1:0-6667 GCA_036569925.1 Candidatus Dormiibacterota bacterium | reverse complement strand
GCCCCCGACTCCCCTGCGAACGCCGATCTCGACCTGGTCGCGCTGGCCACCGTCGCCGACGTGGTGCCGCTCGTGGGAGAGAACAGGTCGATCGTCAGGCGGGGCCTGGCTGAGGTTCGGCGGGCGCGCAGGCCCGGAATGCGGGCGTTGCTGGAGGCTGCGAAATGCGAGCCGACTCAGGTCGACGAGGGAGATTTGGCATTCAGGCTCGCCCCGAGGATCAATGCTGCGGGGCGCTTGTACCGGGCTGACGCGGGGGTGGAGCTGTTTCTCACTGGGGATGAGGAGCGTGCTGCTGAGATCGCCAAGGAGCTGAGTCGGGCTAACAGCGAGCGCAGGTCAACCGAGCGCGAAGTTGACGCAGCCGCCGAGGCGGCGCGGCGGGAGCTGCCCGATGAGTTGCGTGAGGCGCTGGGTCTGGTTTTGGCCGGCGAAACCTGGCATCCGGGCGTGATTGGGATCGTTGCCTCTCGACTGGTCGAGCGGCATCACAGGCCCGTTGTGGTCATCTCTCTCGACGGTGAAGGGGGAGGGCGGGGGTCGGGTCGCAGCATTCCCGGATTCGATTTGCTTGCCGCTCTCGAGGCCTGTGGCGAGTACTTGGAGAGCTTCGGCGGGCACCGGGCTGCTGCCGGGCTGCAGTTGCGGGCGGAGAATTTGGAGACCTTTCGTGCCGCATTCGCAGCTCACGCAGCTTCGGTCCTTGGCCCAGAGGATCTGCGGCGGACCGAGCGGGTCGATGCGATGGTCGGTGGGGCCGGGCTCGGCCTCGAGCTGGCCGAGGAGCTGCAGCAGCTTGCCCCGTTCGGGATGGGCAACCCCGGTGTGCGTCTGCTTGTCCCGTCGGCAAGGGTTCGGGATGTGCGGGCGATGGGCGAAGGCAAGCACGCGCGGTTCAGCCTGCACAGCGGCGCCCACCGCGCCCTCGGGGTCGCCTTCGGTCGCTCGAAGCTTGGAGTGGGGGAGGACGATCCAGTCGACGCCACGGTGCGGCTGGAGGTCAACCGCTGGAATGGCTCGGTTGAGCCGCGGGTGGTGCTGCGCGAGCTCTATCCGCGTGAGGTGCAGGGGAATGAGGCGAGCGCCGAGGAGCAGTGGTGGGAGCGCTTCGAGACCGAGCTGGCAACAGATCCGGCCACAGCCTGGCCGCCGACGGGCCTAAAAGACAAGTCCGACTTGCCTTTTAGGCCCGTCGGCCCCAGGGAGGTGGTGCGGCCGCGGAGCTCGCCGGCGGCTGTGGTGCGGGAGCTGGCTTCGTCTGGGGCGGGTGAGGTGCTTGCTTTGGTTGCGGATCGCGAGCGGCGTATGGCTCTGGGGGGTGACGGCGTGGTGCTTGCCGACGGCACCACGCTTGAGGCCGACCCGGACCTCGCGGCCGGCTTCGAGCATGTCGTGCTCGTCGATCCGCCGGCTTTCGCCCACCATCAGGGTCTCGCGACCTTGCCTACGGCCGATGGCGGCTACGCCCACCTGGCCTGGGGCGAGGCAGAGCATCGCTTCGCGCTCGCCATGCTCGACGAGCAACTGGCCCGGCGGGCTGTCCTGATCGCCGTGTTCAGGGACCTGCGCGAGGCCGGCGAGTCGAGCGGGTCCGAGTTGCTGACAGCCCTGCGGGGAAGCGGTCCGCACCCCCGCAGTGCCGAGACCGCGGCCCGCTGCCTGCGGGTACTGAGCGAGCTTGGCCTGGTGCAGGGATCGACCGCGGGAGGTGACGGCAGCGTCGGCGTCGTATCCTCGGAGGAGACAGAACTGGAGCGCTCGGCTGCATTTCGTGCCTACGGCGCTCGCCACCAGGAGGGTCTGAAATACCTCAAACGACGCAAACAGCCCTAGAGCAGCGAGAGCTCCTCGCTGATCTGTTCGCCGTGGTCGAGGAGTTCGATTCGGCGCCGGTGGTCGAGGCCGGGTCGAATGGCGGCGCCGCAGTCGCGGTGGCGACGATCGACCGCGCCGCCTTGACGCGTGCCTTCGATTTCGCCTGCGACCGTCATGCAGATCAGATGCGCCGCTCCGGCGACGAGTTCATCACCCATCCCGTCGGGGTCGCTCAGATCTGCGCCGGAATGCGGCTCGACACGGAGACCCTCTGCGCGGCGCTGCTGCACGACACGGTCGAGGACACCAGCGCCAGCCTGGAGGAAATCCGGACCGAGTTCGGCGAGGAAATCGCCCAGCTCGTCGACGGCGTCACCAAGCTGACCGGCATGACCTTCGAGAGCCGCGACGAGAGGCAGGCGGAGAACTACCGCAAGATGATGGTGGCGATGGCCACCGACGTCAGGGTGATCCTGATCAAGCTGGCCGACCGCCTCCACAACATGCGCACGCTCGGCGCCCTGCCGAAGCAGAAGCAGATGGCGAAGTCGCGCGAGACGCTGGAGATCTACGCGCCCCTTGCCCACCGGCTGGGGATTCACGCGATCAAATGGGAGCTCGAGGATCTCTCCTTCGCCACCCTGCACCCGCGTAAGTACAAGGAGATCAAGCAACTCGTCGCCCAGCAGCGCGACGAGCGTGAGGTCTACGTCAACCAGGCCGGTGCGTTCCTTGGTGAGGAGCTGGAGGCTGTCGACATCGAGGCCGAGATCTCCGGCCGCGCCAAGCACTTCTACTCGATCTACACGAAGATGACCAAGAAGGGGCGCGAGTTCAACGAGATCTTCGACCTGACCGCGATGCGCGTGATCGTCGGCTCGGTCAAGGACTGCTACGGAGCGATCGGCGTGATCCACTCGCTCTGGAAGCCGCTGCCCGGACGTTTCAAGGACTTCGTCGCGATGCCGAAGGCCAACATGTACCAGGCGCTGCACACGACGGTGATCGGACCGGAGGGCAAGCCGCTCGAGATCCAGATCCGCACCGGCGAGATGCACAGCCTGGCCGAGTACGGGATTGCCGCCCACGTCGCCTACAAAGAGGGTGGCAGTGACGACCCCAAGCGCGAGAAGATGACTTGGCTGCGACAGCTGGTCGAGGCTGAGGGCGACCAGGACCCCGCCGAGTTCCTCGAGTCGCTGAAGGTCGACCTGTTCGAGGACGAGGTCTTCGTCTTCACTCCGAAGGGCGAGGTGAAGAACCTCTCGGCCGGCTCGACCCCGCTCGACTTTGCCTACGCGGTCCACACCGACGTCGGCCACCGCTGCGTCGGCGCCAAGGTCAATGGCTCGATTGTGCCGCTGCACTACCAGTTGCGCTCAGGCGACATCGTCGAGGTGCTGACCGCGAAACAGAACCGCGGCCCCTCGCGCGACTGGCTGAAGCTGGTGCGGACCAGCCGCGCCCGCAACAAGATCCGCGCCTTCTTCAAACAGGAACGGCGCGAGGACGCCGAGAAGAAGGGCCGTGAGGCGCTTGAGGAGTCGCTGCGCAAGCGCGGCCTACCGATGCAGAAGCTGGTGATGTCGCCGTTGCTCGCCCAGGTGATCCGCGAGATGGGCTTCCACAAGGCAACCGAGTTCTACATTGCCCTCGGCCAGGGCAAGATCTCGACCAAGGCGGTCGCCAACAAGCTGATGCAGCGGCTTAAAGAGGGCGAGGCGGTCGAGGAGGAGCAGCCGATCGGCCTCGAGGGCGCGCGCGAGGACAAGGCACGGCGGACCAAGGACGCCTCCAACTACGGGATCCGGGTCAAGGGTGCCGACAATGTCGCGGTGCGCCTCGCCAAGTGCTGCCGGCCGGTGCCGGGTGACACGATCTCCGGCTACGTCTCGCTCGGCCGCGGCATCACCATTCACCGTGCCGACTGCAAGAACGTAAAGGCGCTGATGAAGTCGCCGGAACGCTTCGTCGAGGTTGCCTGGGAGGGGGAGAACGAGTCCTCCTACCGGGTCGAACTTCAAATCGACGCCTACGATCGCACTCGCCTGCTCGAGGACCTATCGCGCACCTTCGCCGAGGCCGGGATCAACATCCTCGGCGCCAGCTGCATGACCAAGCACCCGATGGTGAAAAACCGCTTTGTGGTCGAGGTCGGTGACACCGAGCAGATCAAGCAGTGCATCTCCCGCCTGCGCAACGTCGAGTCGGTCTTCGACGCTTACCGCATCACTCCAACCAACTGATCAGGCGACGATCGTGAGTGCGCCCGGGGCGACGCTCAGCTCCAGGTGGGTTTTCTCGCCGATGTAGTCGCCGTCCACCTGGATTGGGAAGGGACGGGCGATGCTGTCCTTGGTTTGCGAGATCGAGGTTACGCTGGCTGCGGTGACGCCTTCGAAGTGCTCGATCTGGCGATGGCGCGCGGCGGGCCGCTTCTCGCTGAAGAGGCGTGGAATCAGGGTCGGCATGTCTCGCTGCACGGCTCGCTTGAGGACGCCGAGCGAAAGGCTGCCATCGTCGATCTCGACGCCCTCGCAGACCCGGATCGGTCGGCTGGCGAAGTAGGTGAAGGGGTCGGAGTTCTGGGCCAGGGCAGTGACGCCCTCGGACTGCTGGGCGCCATCGATCTCGACCCGCAACCTCACCGGTTTGACCATATAGCCGCGGTAGAAGGCCGAGATCGCCGCCCAGCTGTAGTAGTAGGGCCCGGCGCGCGACTTGAGGCGGGGATGAGAGTCGACCCGCTTGACCACGGTGGCGTCGATGCCGACGCCGCAGGAGAAGACGAAGCAACGGTCATTTGCTCTGCCCAAATCGATTTTGCGCGGTGCCCACGCGTCGACCGCGGCGAGCAGGTGCTCGGTCGCATCGACCACGTCATTGGGGATGCCGAGCGTGCGGCAGACGACGTTGGTCGAGCCCCCCGGTAGGACCGAGACCGGTACGTCGGTGCCGGCGAGCCCGTTGGCGACCTCGTTCAGGGTGCCGTCGCCGCCGAAGGCGACGACGATGTCGTAGCCGTGGTCGCGCACCTCGCGACCTATCTCGGTGGCGTGGTTCTGCGCCTCGGTGGCGACCATCTCGACCTCGTAGCGCCCCTGCAGCGCGTAGACGACCAGGTTCTTGAGTCGGTCGGAGACCGTCGTCGCATATGGGTTGACGATCAGCAGCATCCGCTTCTTGGCGCTGCGCCTACCCGGTCGCCTCATAGCGGATCACCTCCCCGTCTTCGACTTCCCGAACCCGCCCTTCGTTGAGCAGCAGGTCGGCGTGCCCGATCACCTCTGAGAGGGTGAGGAAGGCCTGGGTCACGGCGACGTCGCCCCAGATCGCCTGAGCGATCTCATAGCCCGTACGGGGCCGCTCGGCGATCAGGCCGTAGATCTTCTCCTTGCGCCGGTCGTGCTTGGCCAGCCGGTCGTCGATCAGGGCCACGTGGTCGACGATCGGCTCACCGTGGCCTGAGAGGACGATCTCGGCCGGCATCTCGCGGGTTTTCTTCATCGACTCTATGTAGGTGACCAGCGCCTGGGTGCGCTGCGAGGAGCCGTCAAGTGGGCGGGTGATCAACGGGTTGGAGGAGATGTGCGCGATCAGGTGGTCGGCGGCGATCAGGATCCTGCGTTGCTCGTCCCAGAAGACCGTGTCGGAGGGACTGTGGCCGGGCCGGTGCAGCGTCTGCAGTATCCGGTCGCGGAAGCGCACCGGCTGCCCGTCCTCGAGCGGTCGGGTCACCTCTGCCTTCGAGCCCCAACCACGGAAGCTGCGCGAGACGCTCTGCAGGGCGAAGGCGACCTCCTGCGGAATGCCGTTGCGCAGCATCAGCTCGACCGCGAACTCGTCCTCGCGTTCGGCGTCCTCGCCGAAGTTGGCGAGGCGCTCGGCGGCGAGCCCGAGCGCGGCGACCTCGGCCCCCGAGTGCTCGATCACGATCTCGACCAGGCCGAGATGGTCGATGTGCTGATGGGTGAGGATGACCAGCTCCAGGTCGTCGATCGAGTGGCCCCGCTCGGCCAGCTGGCCCTGCAGCTCGTCAAGCGCTTTGCCCGAGTTCGGTCCGGTGTCGATCAGGGTCAGCGGTTCGTCCTCGAGTAGATAGCAGTTGACCCGCCCGACCGCGAAGGGGGTCGGAATCTGAAGCCGGTGGATGCCGGCCAGTGCGGCCTGCTCGAGCGCCTCCTCCGGCGACAGCGTCACGCCCGGATCAGTCCCAGCAGCTCGTCTCGTTTGGCCTCCATGTCCTCGCGCGAGACGAGCGACTCGAGATTGAGGCGGAGCAGCGGCTCGGTGTTGGACGGGCGCACGTTGAAGTGCCAGTCCGGGTAATTGATCGAGACTCCATCAAGGGTGGTGATCCGGCCGTCGGAATAGCGCGCCGCGATCTCCTCCATTTTCGCCTCTTGGTCGGCGACCTCGGAGTTGATCTCGCCGGAAATGAAGTAGTGCGAGCGGAACTCGGCCATCAGCTCCGCCAGCGAGCGCCCGTCGCGCGAGAGCAGCTCGAGCACCAGCAGGGCGGGAATAGTGCCCGAGTCGGCGCACCAGAAGTCGCGGAAGTAGTAGTGGCCGGAGACCTCGCCGCCGAAGACCGCGTTCTCCTCGCGCATGCGGATCTTGAAGAAGGCGTGGCCGACACGGGAGAGGTCGGAGCGGCCGCCCTCGGCGGCAACCAGATCCGGCACCGCGCGGCTGGAGCGAGGGTCGTAGAGGATGGTCGCACCGGGATTCTTGGCCAGCGCGGCGCGGGCGAGCAGGGCGCAGATGAAGTCGCCGTCGCAGAAGGAACCCTCACCGTCGATGAAGAAACAGCGGTCGGCATCCCCGTCCCAGGCGATACCGAGGTCGGCAC
>DATCPU010000225.1:0-9516 GCA_036569925.1 Candidatus Dormiibacterota bacterium | reverse complement strand
GGCACGGGGATGGCCCGGGCGTTGGGTTACCGATTTCTCGATGCCGCGGGGCGCGAGCTGCCACGCGGTGGCGCCGCGCTGGTCCGGCTCGAGCGCATCGACGACGCCGAGGTGAACCCCGGTTGGCGGTCGATAAAGGTGCTGGTGGCCTGCGACGTGACCAATCCTCTTACCGGCCCGGAGGGCGCAAGCGCCGTTTACGGACCGCAAAAGGGTGCCGATCCTGTGACTGTCAGGCTCCTTGATCGCGCTCTCGGGCATCTGGCAGATGTGATCGAGCGGCAGTACGGCAAGCAGGTGCGTGATATCCCGGGGGCCGGGGCCGCAGGCGGTACCGGCGCCGGGCTGATCGCGTTCCTAGACGCCAAGCTCGTTTCAGGGGCCGCACTGGTTGTCGACACGAGCGGCTTCGACGAGGCCCTCCCGGGAACGCAGCTCGTCATCACGGGCGAGGGCCGCGCGGACAACCAGACCGCTTTCGGCAAAGCGCCTGGCGAGGTGGCGCGCAGAGCCCAGACGGCCGGAATCCAGACCGCTCTCATCGCCGGAACCAAGGGCCCCGGCTGGGAGACCCTCCTCACAAAAGGCTTTAGCTCGGTAACAACACTCGGGCAAGAGGGCGACAATCTGCAGGACCTTATGCAAGACGCACGACCTGCACTGACCCGCGCGGCCGCCCTCGCCGTTAAAGAGCTGTTGAGACCCAAGAGTGACCGACGACGCTGAAGTTCCGACCACGGAGGGCATCGAGCCCACCGACGTCGAGCTGGTCCGGGCCTACCGCAACGGGGACATCCATGCTTTCGAGGAGCTCCACCGGCGGTATGTGGCCTCGATCTACCGGCTGGTGCGGCGAAAGCTCGGAGATGCGCTGCTCGCCGAGGACATAGCCCAGGAGACCTTTATGAAGGCACTCCGGATGATGGATCGCGTCGACGACTCGTTCAACTTCGGGGGCTGGGTGCACACGGTGGCCCGGAACCTGTGCTTCGACGAGCTGCGGCGAAAGCAGCGCGACCTCAGGGTCGACAGCGGGGACGATGACGATACCGACCTGCTCGCCGCCCTTCCGTCCACCTCCCGCAGCTTCGACCCGGTCCAGGTGCAGGAGTCGAACGAGCTCCGACGCCAGGTCTGGGCCGTATCCCAGCGGCTGCCCGAGAAGTACCGGCTGGTCCTCACCTTGCGCGAGCTCCAAGATCTGAGCTACCGCCAGATCGCCAGGTCCCTCAAGATGTCAGAGAGCGCGGTCGAGACTTTGCTCTACCGGGCGCGCCTTCGGTTCAAGGAGGAGTTCATATCGGCCGAAGGGGAGGGCGCGCTGACGCATGACGAGGCGGTGCCGCTCTTGGCCCCGTACCTCGCAGGCAAGCTGAGGCGGACCCAGGCGGAGGCGGTTCGTATGCACCTGGCGGTCTGCGTCAAGTGCGCCAGAAAGGTCGGCCGGCGCCTGGTTCGCAGGACTCCGGCCAAATGAGGGTTAGTAGAGTAGTAAGTGCAATGGCCAAGGTAGTCGTCCGCTTTTTCGACGACGAGACTCTGGAGGGGGTCGCGCGGGACCTCGACTTCGACGAGCCTGACTTCCTGGTGGAGGTCGACGATGCTGGCGGCCTGGACAACAACGAGACCGCCTGGATCCCCCTGACGGCTGTGAAGTGGGTCGAGCTTGCCCGCGACCCCGACCTCGCTTCCGAGACGCCCACGCGCAAGGTGGCCATTAGGTTCCTCGATGGGGAGGTCCTGAGGGGCCACCTGGACGGGACACTGGAGAGGCATCGCTACGGGGTGGTCCTGCACCTGCACGCTGAGCAGACAGACAGTCCGGTCCGCAAGCTCGGGATTCCCTTTTCTGCGGTCAAGGCGCTTTTCTTCATCCGCGAGTTCGACGCCAGGGGGGAGGAGGCCGGCACCGCGTCCGAGGCGTACCTGGCCCGGCGCACCATGGCTCCCCTGCTCGACGTGCTGGAGGAGATGGACATGCTCACCCGCCTGCATCGGGATGGTCTGCTCTCCGACAACGAGTACGCCTCCAAGCGGACTCTGGTTTTGGAGCGGCTCTAAAAAACTGGGGGGACTCGATCAAAAGGGCACTAATGGCGCGACAAAACGCCGCGACCCAGCCATTTGTGCCCGAATGGCCTCCTAGAGGATGGGAGATCGACGCGTAGAATCGTCGTGATGGCCGAACGCAACGGGTCCAATGGGCACAAGGTCGTAAAGGGCTCTTTCAAGGTCAAGGCCGGCCTAGCCCAGATGCTCAAGGGCGGCGTGATCATGGACGTGGTCACTTCCGAGCACGCCAAGATCGCCCAGGATTCGGGCGCTTGCGCTGTGATGGCCCTGGAGCGCGTCCCCGCCGACATCAGGAAAGAAGGGGGCGTCGCCCGAATGTCCGACCCGACATTGATCCGATCGATCATGGAGGCCGTCACGATCCCCGTGATGGCGAAATGCCGGATCGGCCACTTCGTCGAGGCGCAGATTCTCGAGGAGCTCGGCGTCGACTACATCGATGAATCAGAGGTGCTCACGCCCGCCGATGAGGAGTTCCACATCGACAAGAATCCGTTCAAGGTCCCGTTCGTTTGCGGTTGCCGCGACCTTGGAGAGGCCTTGCGCCGAATCGCCGAAGGCGCGGCAATGATTCGGACCAAGGGCGAAGCCGGAACCGGCAACGTCGTCGAAGCAGTGCGTCATGCACGTGCGGTCAACGCCGGCATCCGCAAGCTCCAGGGCATGAACAAGGCAGAGCTGGTCCACGAGGCCAAGCTGCTCGGTGCGCCAGTCGAGCTGCTGGTGGAATGCCAGAAGCTGGGCCGGCTGCCAGTTGTCAACTTCGCCGCCGGCGGCATCGCAACTCCGGCCGACGCCGCGCTGATGATGCAGCTCGGCGTGGACGGCGTCTTCGTGGGCTCGGGCATCTTCAAGTCCGAGGATCCCTTGAAGATGGCGAAGGCAATCGTTGCCGCCACCACGTACTTCGACAAGCCTGAAGTGCTGGCCGAAGTCTCGTCGGGCCTTGGGAAGGCGATGCACGGTCTCGAGATTCCCGCCATCCCGAAGGAAGAGCTGCTCGCTGCCAGAGGCTGGTAGGCCGGGTCGATCCCTGATCGGCGTACTCGCCATTCAGGGCGCCTTCGCCGAACACATTCATGCCCTTGAGGCATCGGGCGCTAAGACGCGGATCGTGCGGTCGGTCGACGACCTCGATGGGCTCGACGGGATCGTGCTGCCCGGTGGCGAGAGCACGACCATGACGATGCTCATGGAGCGCGTCGGCCTACTGGGCCCGCTCCGCGGTGCGATCGCCGCCGGCCTACCCACCCTGGCCACGTGCGCCGGCATGATCGTTCTTGCACGCGAGGTGTCTGACGGAATGGCGGACCAGAAAGGCCTGGGTCTCCTGGACATCGCCGTCAGGCGCAACGGGTATGGGCGCCAGCTGGAAAGCTTTGAGGCGGACATTGAGGTGACCGGCATCGAAGGCAAAGCGTTTCACGCCGTGTTCATTCGCTCTCCGCTCGTGGAGTCCACCGGCCACGTCGACGTGATTGCTTCGTATGAAGGCCATCCAGTGGCGGTCCGGCAGGACAACATCCTCGCCCTTTGCTTTCATCCGGAGCTCACGCACGATCTCCGCCTTCACCGGCTCTTTCTGAAGACTGCCGCACCTGTAGCTTCATGAAAATCCGCACCGCCGGCTTGCTGGACCTGGCACGCATCGAGGAGTTGCACAGGTCGTCCGACACTCGATTGACCGAGGCGGCGCCGCCGGCGGCCAGGCTCTGGGCCGTGCTGAGCTCCACGCTCTCAGCTCTCCTGCCGCTCTCGCAAGAGACACTGATCTACGTCGCGGAGGACGGCGGCAAGGTCGTTGGCTTCATCCAGGCTTCCGGGCAGCCCCTGGGCCTTGATCTGCCGCGCGCCACTGTGCTCCAGGTGCTGAACCTGGAGGTGGCGGAGGGGGCGGATTCGGAGGAGGCGGCTCCGGCCCTCGTTGAGCACCTCAGCAACCAGGCGCTCGAGCGAGGGGCGCGCCGCGTGTTCGTCCGGCTCCCCGAGCGCGACCCGCTGCTCCCAGTGTTCAGGCTGCGTGGGTTCCGCCAGTTCGCCACCGAAGTCGTTGTCTATGCGGACAAGCCGGTGATGCGCGCGGAGCGGTTTCCAGAGGGAGCCAGGGCGATGCGCCGCGGCGATCACCGGCTGCTGTACCAGCTCTACCGGAAGGTGACGCCGCAGGGGGTCTCGCAGCTGGAGGCGCCCACGTACCGCGAGTGGCGGGCGCTGCATGGCGAATGGACCGCGGGCCGCCTCGCAGCACGCGGTTCGGAGAAGCAGGAGATGGTCGTCGACCAGGTGGAGCTGGTGGGGTGGATCAAGGCCGAGCGCAGCACGGGACCGCGGCCGAACACGGTCAGCTTCATGGCGATGCCCGATTCGTCGCTCACCGGTGAGATTGCGGACCTGGGGCTTTCGCTGCTCGGCGACTCTGACCTGCCGGCCTGGTCGAGCCTGCGCCACTATGATTCCCACATGATCGACGCCCTCCGCGGGCGTGGGTTCAGCGTGTTGTTGACGCAGCTTCTCTTGGTCAAGGAACTGGCGGTGCGGGTACCCGTTCGGGAGAAAGGGCTGGTGCCCTCTTTCGGATGAAGCCCGAACTTTCGACGCGAGCCGCCAACTGGGACGAAGAGGTCGAGCTACTTGCACGCGCATTGCCCACGGACCTCGCGCGTGCGCTCCATGAGCGGACTGACCCGACAGAGCTGCTTGAGATTGTTCTCGACCTCGGTCGGGAGCCTGAGGCACGCGTGCCAGGTCGCGAGGTCTTGCTCGCCGACCGAACTGTCTCTGCAGCCGACCTCGAGCACGTGGCCAACAATGTCGGGCAGTTCGGCGACGACAACCGCGCGGGCATCGAGCGCACCCTCCATCGCGTGTCGGCGATCCGCAACCGCTCGGGTCGGATCACCGGCCTCACCATGCGAGTCGGCCGCGCAGTCACCGGCACCGGCGAGATCATCCGCGACATAGTGGTCAGCGGCCAGAGCATCCTGCTGCTTGGGCGGCCGGGCATCGGCAAGACCACGATGCTGCGCGAGTGCGCGCGCCTGCTTGCCGACGAGCTTCGCAAGCGCGTGGTCATAGTCGACACCTCGAACGAGATCGGCGGTGACGGCGACATTCCGCATCCCGGTATCGGGCGCGCACGGCGCATGCAGGTCAAGACTCCGCTGCTGCAGCACGCGGTGATGATCGAGGCGGTCGAAAACCACATGCCCGAGGTGATCGTCATCGACGAGATCGGCACGGAGCTCGAGGCTTCCGCCGCCAGGACCATCGCCGAGCGCGGCGTTCAGCTGATCGCCACGGCGCACGGCCAGACTCTCGAGAACCTCCTCGTCAACCCGACGCTGAACGACCTGCTCGGCGGCATCCAGAGCGTCACCCTTTCCGACGAAGAGGCTCGCCGGCGCGGCACGCAGAAGTCGGTGCTCGAGCGCAAGGCGCCACCGACGTTCGATGTTCTGGTGGAGATCCAGGACCGCGACCGCGTCGCCATCCACATGCCGCTGGCCGAGGTGGTCGATACAGCTCTGCGCGGTCCGCTCCTGAGCCCGAAGATTCGGATGCGCACGCGCGAAGGCAGGGTCATCTCCAACGTCGATGCCCCGACCGTCACAGCTCCTGAGCCGCCTGCACCTTCGGCATCCAGGCCGCTCGGGATCTTTCCTTACGGCGTGAGCCGTCACCACGTTGAGCAATCGATCCGCGACCTCGAGCTACCGGTGCGAGTGCTCGGGAACCTCGATGGCGCCAGCGCCGTGCTCACCTTGAAGAACCATTACCGGCGCCGGCCGGACAGCCTGCGCCAGGCGGAGAGCCGCGGCCTGCCCATCCACATCCTGAAGAGCAATTCCGCCACCCAGGTGCGCGATGCGCTTGCCCGCATCTACGGAGTCGACAAGAAGGATGACGCGACCACACAAGCGCTTGCCGAGGCGGCCGCTGCGATCAAGGCTGTGAAGACGACCTTGCGACCGGTCGAGATCTCACCTCAGAACGCCTACCTTCGCCGCCTACAGCACCAGCTGGTCTCTGAGAACGAGCTCTCCGCCCGCAGCACAGGCAAAGAGCCGCAGCGCCACTTGCGGATAACGCCGGCCCCCGAAGAAACCGCGCAACTGTAGAGATGGGGCGAGGCCTCTTCATTACTTTCGAGGGCACCGAGGGCTCGGGCAAGACGACGCAGGTCGAGCTGCTAGGCGCAAAGCTCGCTCACCGCCAGCCGCTCATGGTTCGTGAACCCGGCGGAACCGAGCTCGGCGAGCGGCTGCGCGACGTGGTCTTGAATAGCGGCATGGAGCTGGACGGCGAGGCCGAGATGTATCTATTCATGGCCGCGCGCCGTCAGCTGCTTCAAGAGCTCATCACACCTGCACTCGCACTGGGTCGGATCGTCATCGCCGATCGCTACCAGGACTCGACCTTCGCGTACCAAGGCGGTGGACGTGGCGTCCCGGTGACATGGCCCTCAACGTTTCCGCGTCCTGACATGACGTTTCTACTGGCCCTGCCCGTGCAAAAGGGTCGCGAGCGACAGCTGAGCGCAGGCAAGAGCGCGGACCGGGTGGAGCGCGAGTCGCTCGAGTTCCACAACCGGGTGGCGGAAGCGTACGAGCGCCTTGCCGCGGCCGAGCCGGACCGGATCACCCGTCTCGATGCGAGCGAACCAAGAGAGGTGGTCCATCACAAGGTGATAAGCCGGGTCCAGCCCGCAGTCGACGCTTTGTCATGAAGCACACCGTTGAGCTGCTGACACAGGTTGGGGTCAGGTCAAACATCAGGATCTAGCTGCAACCTATCTGCACGACGCCTCTCTAGCATTTCCAACGTGATCCGGGTCGAGGGCCTCCGCAAAAGCTTCGCTGACGTGCGCGCCGTCGACGGCGTCGACCTCCATGTCGAGGGGGGCGAGCTGCTCGTGCTGCTCGGGCAGAACGGAGCAGGGAAGTCGACCACGCTGCGCTGTCTCGGTGGCATCCTTCGCCCCGACGCCGGCTTGATCGAGCTGGACGGGCTACGCCTGCCCGAGAAGCTGGACGAGGTGCGCGGGCGCCTGGGCGTCGTGCCAGACCAGGCTCGGTTGTACGGCCGCAACACGGCGCCCGAGTATCTCGATCATTTCGGCTACCTGTACGGCGTGCCTCAACTCGAGCGTCGAAAGAAGATCGCCGATCTGCTCGAGCGCTTCGAGCTGTCGGACCGCTCCGACACCGTCCTCGCGGCCTACTCGCGGGGAATGGCACAGAAGGTGGCGCTGATCAGGGCGACGCTTCACGAACCCGACTGGATCTTTTGCGATGAGCCCACGGCCGGCCTCGATCCTGTCGCCGCGGCCGACATGCGCCACTACCTCGCGGAGCAGAAAGCACGTGGCGCTGCGCTGATCGTGACCACGCATGTGCTAAGCGAGGCAGAGCTCATGGCCGACAGCATCGCGATCATGCGCCAGGGCGTCATCGTCGCCCGAGGCGCGCTCGAGGAGCTGCGACAGGAAGCGGCGAAAGGTAGGCGCCTGACAGCTCGACTGAGCAAGCCGCTCGCGGACTCCGTGGCGCTGAACCGATGGCTGAGCGAGCATGCGGTTGAGCACCGCCTCGATGGCGACCGGCTGACCTACACCTTGCCGTGGCAGTCTTCTGTCGCCGACCGGGCAGCCTTCGCCGCTGAGCTCCAGCGCAGGCTTTCCAGCCAGGACGCGCCGTTCCACGAGCTCGAAGAGGTCGAGACGACCCTCGAGTCCGTCTACCTCAAGGCGATGGACGAGCCGGTATCGCCCTCATCGGCTCCGATGCCGGCGCCGGCCGCGGTCTCTGGCATCGGGGCGCCTCGCATGTTCGCATCGCTTCGCTCGCAGGGCAACCTGCTGCGCCACTCGCTGCCGTTCTACGTCAGCTCATGGTGGCGGCGAGGGGACCTGAGCTGGGTCATGTACCTCAACGCGTTCGTGCTCCTTCTCGTTGCCGGCACCTCGCTCTTCGGTCAGCTGCCGGGGGTGGCAGGCCAGGTAGCCGAGCGTTTCGCGGGTGGGTCGGCGCTCCAGGCCGGCCTGCTGCTGCCTCTTTTCTTCATGTCGTTCGCCCTGCTCGAATCGATCAAGAGCTCCATCGGAATCTGGTGGGAGAAAGCGCAGTCGTCGCTTGAGGTCTTGCTTTACACGCCGATCGACGATCCCTCGCTCATCTGGCTCGAGGTGCTGCCCGGCGCTGTGGTCAGTACCGTCTGGGTGACCTTCTGGATGGCCGCTGGCATGACCTTGCTGACGCTGTTCGGGCAGAGCGCACCATGGGACCTGCTGCCGATCTTCGCGTTCGTCGCCGCGGTCACCGCTTACTGGGCGGCGATGGGACGCATGCTGGGATTCATGCTCTTTCCGCGCGAGGGCGCGGCAGGTGGGGCCTGGTCGTTTCTGCTCTCACCGGTTTCGGCTGCTGTCGCTGACCTTCCACTAGCGCTCTTTGTCTTCCGCTCACCACTCGCGCCGGTATCGCTTCTGCTTCCAATCACCGCATGTTTTGCGTTGACCGTGCTGTGCGGCACGACGTTCGACCGCGAGCGGCTGATGGAGACCGGCCTCGGCCGCACACGAAAGCGGCGAATGTGGCTGCCGGTCGCGTTGATTCGCCGCAACGCCGCCGCCATCGCGGCGGGCCTCTTGCTCGCGCTGGCGCCCGCCGGCATAGCGGCGACGGTTTCCTCGAGCGCTCACTGGCACTCCTGGTCCGATGTCCAGTCGATGCACGCATCGGTGTCGATTGACGGTACGGCGTTCGATCCCACGCCTGTGGCGAGCAACGTTCCGGCCGCCAGCGGTGTCACCGTGGCCGCCGCGGCGCTGGCCGGGATCGTGGCGATGCTGGCTTTGATGCTCGCGCTGGTGATCGTCAGCTTCGCGGCATTCTTCCTTCTGGGGGTACCTGCCTTGCTGGGGCTGGTTGCTGCGTCCGCCGCATGGGGGATCCAGCTGGGTTTTGGCGGAGCCACGCCGCTGCAGCCCTGGCTGGTCGGCGCCGGCGGCATCGCGCTGCTCGCGCTCGCCCTGAACACGGGGGCCGCCCTGCCGATCTACTGGTCGCTGGTTTTCGGTTCAGGCCGCAGGCTCGATCGCTTGCGCGAAGCCTGGTCGGGCTACTGGTCACTGTTCCGCGGCCTGGTCCTGCCGGCGTGCGCGCTGTTCGGAGTCGTGGTCTTCAGGCTGCTCGCCGCCGGGTAGGTCCCTCGTTCGCTGTGAATTTGCGGAACGTTCAGACGGCGGCCACGTTACTGCTGCATGCGCCGCCTTCTTATCGCGCTTCTGCTGATGGTTGTGGCGTGTGGCCAGCCACTGGCCAAGTCCGCGACATCGCCGGTCGCTGCAGTCCCTTTCACGCCGACCGCAACGGCATCGGCTGTGCCCAGCACAAGTCCGGCGGCAAGCCCGAGTGCGGCAAGCCCGAGTCCAGCTGCCAGCCC
>DATCPU010000224.1:0-7051 GCA_036569925.1 Candidatus Dormiibacterota bacterium | reverse complement strand
GTCCCACGGATTGCGGGTGGGACCGAACACCTCGGCTTCAGTCGTCGAGTGATTCCCGAACTCCGGGGCGGTGACCCTGCCGACGATGACCAGGCCGGCGTTACGGAGCCGCGTCACCAGCCCTCCGTCGTGGTCCGCGATGTAACCAGCGAGCGCCTTGGAGCCATCTGTCTGCCTCACGCCCGCGCACGGTTGTCCCAGGTCCTTGATCAGATAGGGCGCCCCTGAGAGGGGCCCAGGCGCCAGCTTTTTCGCGGCCATTTTTCGGGCTTGGTCGAACATCGGGGTCGCCAGGCAGTTCAGCCGTGCGTTCTGCGATTCGATCCGGGCGATCGCCGCATCCACCAGCTCCAGCGCTGTCGCCTCTTTGCGATCGACCAGATCCGCCTGGCCGATCGCATCGAGCTCCCAGAGCTCAGTCATTCGAGAGGGCGTGCGATCGAAGGGCCGGGCGCCGCTCTGGCGCGTCGAACCAAGGGAAGCGCTGCTCGTGCGCGGACGCCACACGAAAGGCGGTCACGTCGTCGTACGTCTTGCCGACGATCGAGAGACCCGTCGGCACGCCATCACGCGAGCGCCCTGAGGGGACGCTGATCACCGGGCAGCGGCTGGCGATGTTGAAAGGCACAGTCATGAGCGTGTCCAGCGTGTTGGGTGAGTCCCATTCGGCGGGGAGCGCCGGGACGGCGAAGGTCGGGCAGATCATGGCGTCGAACCTGTCAAGCACCTCGCCCAACGGCTGGTAGATGCGGGCTTCGAGCTCGAGGCCCTTGTAGTAATCCTCTTTGAGGATCTCGTTGCCCTCTTCGACGAAGCGCCTGGCGTACGGCGTGAAGTCGTCCCCGTGCTCGTCGTAAAGTTCCCGTATGGACGGACCGAAGATCATCCCGAAATGGATGCGAGCCGCACGATTGATCGACGCGAGCTCCCACGGGAGCGACACCTCCTCCACCGTGGCGCCCGCCTCACGCAGGCGGTCGGCGGCCGCATGCGTGTTTGCGATCACGTCCTCGTCCACGTCGTAGCAGTTCAGGTTCGTCGACAGGGCCAGCCGTAGCCCCTTGATCGACTCGAGGTGGTCAGGGATGACCAGCTTGGGCCTCAACGAAACCACGTCGCTCGGGTCCGGGCCGGCGATCACGTTCTCGAGGAGCGCAACATCGGACACCGTGCGAGCCAGCGGTCCTTCGTGGCAGTAGTGGTCGAGGTTGAAGATCTCGGTCTCGGGCACGCGGCCGTAAGGCGGTTTGAAGCCGACGACGCCACAGAAGGAGGCGGGAATCCTGATCGAGCCGCCGATGTCCGAGCCGGTCGCGAGGGTGGTCGAGCCTGCGGCGAGGGAAGCGGCTGAGCCACCGCTCGAACCGCCTGGCGAAAAGGCCAGATTCCAAGGGTTGCGCGTGACCCCCCATAGCTTCGACCACGTCACTGGCGCGCAGGCGAACTCGGGAGTCGTCGTCCTTGCGTGCACGATGGCGCCGGCGTCCAGGATCCGCTGCACGAACACTGCCGTGTGATCGGCGACCATGTCCCGAAGCGCGAGCGAGCCAAGCGTGTTCTTGTGCCCGGTGATCGGCGCCTCTTCCTTGACCGCGACCAGGAGCCCTTCCAGCGCACGCGGTGGTGTCCCATTCCCGGCGTAGCGGGCCTCAGCTGCCTTCGCTTGCGTCAGCGCCTCGTCGAAAAAGGTCTGTGCGAAGGCGTTGATCGCGGGCTCGACCGCCGTTGCACGATCGATCACGGCCTTCACCAATTCCAGCGGCGAGAGCTTGCGGGATTTGAACTGGTTCAAGGCCTCGGTCGCGGACATGTAGTGCAGGTCGCTCATCTCTTCCCCCTTCATCCGGTTGCCAGCGTTATGCGTTGTTTCGGTTTCCAGCCCGGCCTTGGGACGCT
Organism: Candidatus Dormiibacterota bacterium; assembly: GCA_036569925.1. GTDB lineage: Bacteria > Chloroflexota > Dormibacteria > Dormibacterales > Dormibacteraceae > Palsa-872. The sequence goes on along the minus strand of DATCPU010000224.1, from coordinate 5,155 downwards.
GGATCGCAGGAGCTTGGTGTAGTCGTTTTGCGGATGATCGAGCACGTCGGCTGTCGCCCCGCGTTCGACGACGTGGCCGCGCCACATGACCACAATCTCGTCGGTCAGCTGGCGCACCACCGCGAGGTCGTGGCTGATCAAGACGAACGAGATCGAGGTTTCGTCACGGATGTCCGCCAGCAGGTTCAGCACCTGGGCCTGGATCGAAACGTCAAGTGCTGCCACGGATTCGTCAAGGATCAGGACGCGAGGCTCGGCGGCAAGGGCGCGAGCGATTGCGACGCGCTGGCGCTGCCCGCCAGAAAGCGCGCGGGGCAGCGCCCGGGTTTGGCGTGTATCCATGCCAACCAGGTCGGACAGCTCGCGCACCCTCTGCTTCCTTCTGTCTGCCGGCCATCCCCGGTGCAAGCGAAGCACCTCATCGATCGCCTCCTCCATCGTCTGCCGCGGGTCGAGGCTGGTGTAAGGGTCCTGAAAGACGATCTGGACCTCCCTGCCTCGGAGCCGGCGCTCCGGCGTGGTGCGCGCGGGAATTGAGCGATCGCGGCCGCACGCGCGAATCGTGCCGGCCGTCGCGCGCTCGAGGCCGACGATGAGCCTCGCCACAGTGGTCTTGCCCGAGCCTGACTCGCCAACGATCGCCAGAGATCCTCCCTGGGGCACCGCGAAGCCCACGTCGTCGACCGCGACGAGTGGTCCGTATTCCTTGCGCAGGTTCTCCACCTGCAGTACCGGCTCAGGCATTGACGGGGACCTTCAGCTTGCCGAAAAGCTCGGCGGCGCGCGCGCATCGCGTCAAACCGCCATCCAGCTCCACCAGGGCCGGCCGTCGCTCGCGGCACACGTCGGCGGCGTGCGGGCAGCGGCCGGTGAAGGCACATGCGTCCTGGGGCGCCTCGAATGCGGAGAGCGGGCGGCCGGGGATAGCGGTCAGCCGGCGCGAGGTGGCGTCGATGTTCGGCCGTGCCGCCGAGAGCGCGGCCGTATACGGGTGCAGTGGTTGGTCGTGCAGCTTGTCTGATTCGCGTACCTCGACCACCTGCCCCGCGTACATGACCACCGTGCGGTCGCAGATCGCAGCGGCGAGCTCCAGGTTGTGGGTGATGAACAGCATCGACAGGCGAAGCTTTGAGCGAAGGTCGTTGAGGATCGCGAGCACCTCGGCCTGGGTCGTGACGTCCAGGGCGGTGGTCGGCTCGTCGGCCAGGAGGAGCCGGGGTTCGGTGAGCAGCGCCGTGGCGATCATCACACGCTGCAACAGACCACCGGAGAGCTCATGTGGGTACTGCCGCAGGCGGCGCTCGCCATCCTCGATGCCGACGCTTTTGAGCAGTGCCACAGCGCGCGCCGACGCTTCGCGCATTCCTACCCCCGCATTCGTGCGCAGCGCCTCGGTCATGAAATCGCCGATGCGGCGGACGGGGTTTGTGTGGGCTCGAGGGTCCTGGAAGATCATCGCGACCTCGCCCCGGAAGCGCTTCAGGTCGGCCCCGGACAGAGACATGATGTCCCGCCCGTCGAACCGAACACGCCCAGTCACTACAGCCCGGTTGGGCAAGAGCCTGTCGATGGTGCGTGCCGTCATCGACTTGCCCGACCCCGACTCGCCGACCAGGCCGAGCGCCTCTCCTTGACGGATCGAGAAGGTCACGTCTTGCAGCACTGGGCGCATGGTGCCCTCGACCGGAAGGTTCACCGTGACACCCTCGAGCTCCAGCAACCCACCACCCCTCATCACCGGCGCGCCTCTCCCCTCTCGTACAGGCGCTCGCCAAAGATGTTGAAGGCGACGACGACGACGACGATGCACAGACCCGCGGAGAGCGCGGGGATCGAATATCCCTGGATGATGCCCTGCTGGTTTTCCGAGACCATCACACCCCAGTCGGCCGCGGGCGGTTGAACCCCAAGGCCCAGGAACGAGATCGCCGCCAGGTCAACCATCGCGTAGCCGAACAGCGTGGTCGCCTGCGCGACGATCAAGTGCAGCATGTTCGGGATGAGGTGCCGGAGGCAGATGGCGATCGACGAAGCTCCCTGGACCTCGAGAGCGGCTACATACTGCTGAGCTCTCTCACGTAGTGCGGCTCCACGCAGGACGCGCGCCACGTATGGCGTGTAAGCGACAGAGAGGGCGAGCACCGGCGCCAGCAGGCCGCCGCCGAACACTGCCGCCGCCAATACGGCAAGAAGAATTCCCGGAAACGCGAAGACAATGTCGAGGCCTGAAGAGATCACGGCGTCGTAAGTGCCGCCGCGCCAAGCCGCGGTCACCGCGAGCAGAGAGCCGAGGGTCATGCAGATCAACGTCACGGCGAGGGGCCCGATCATCGAAGTTCGCGCGCCATACAGCAGCCGGGAAAGCACGTCACGGCCCGAGGCGTCAAATCCCAGCAGGTGCTCGGGGCTTGGTCCGACGAAATACTGGGACAGCTGGGGGGTGTCCGGGTTGTAAGGTGCGATGAGCGGGCCGAAGACGGCGACTAGAGCAGCCGCAGCGATCACTGCCGCGGAGGTGATGAGCGCCGGGCTGAACCCTCTCCGCCTGCGGGCCACCGAGCGGCTGGCGACGCTGGCAACCCCCGCGGCGACGCTCACTGGGCCCTGCTCCCAAGGGAGACGCGCGGGTCGAGCACGGCGTAAAGGACGTCGACCAGCACGTTGACGGCGACGAACGCCCCGACGAGCAGCAAGGAGATGCCCTGGACCACCGCAAGGTCCTTCGACTGCGCGGACTGCACCAGGTACGCGCCCAGACCGGCGAGGTCGAAGACGACCTCCACGACAGCCGCCACCGCGATCAGCGACGCCACCGTGATGCCTGAGATCGTGGTGATGGGAATCGCGGCGTTGCGCAGGACGTGGCGCCAGATCAGCTGGGCCGTCGGGATCCCACGGCTGGTTGCAGTCTGGACGTGCTCTTTCCGCGACTCTTCGCGGATGGCCGCGCGGGTCACCCTGGCGACAATCGCCAGCGACGAGATGGCGAGGGCGACAGCCGGCAGGGTCAGGTGTTTGACCTGGTCGAAGAAGCCCACCCCGTTCCCGAGCGAGGGGAACCACTGCAGCTGCACCGCGAAAACCAGGATCAGCACGATCGCGGCAACGAAAGCGGGCAGCGATGCCGAGATCGCTGTGACCACGAGCGCGCTGGTGTCGAGCAGGCCGGGCTTGAGGCCTGCGGCGATTCCCAGGCCGACGCCAATCGCGATGATCAGGATCGACGAGTAGAGGACCAATCCGGCCGTGGTCGAGATCCGGGACGCGATCAGGTCGGAAACGTTCTCCCTCAGAGTGATCGAGATCCCCAGGTTGCCGTGCAACGCGTTGGTAAGCCAGTACCAGTACTGGACGAGGAACGGCTGGTCCAGGTGATAACGCTGCTCGAGGACCTTCAGGCTCTCCGGCGGAATCGAACGCCCGCCGGAGAGCGCAGCGATCGGGTTCCCTGGCGCCAGGTAGATGGCGGCGAAGATTACAAAGCTCGCCACCAACAAGCTGACGACGAGCATCGCCAGCCGGCGAACAAAGAACCGAAGCCGCACTGCTTTCTGCCTAGGTCCCGCCCAGCGTGTCCGTCTAGGTCCCGCCCAGCTTGTCCGCCCATGGCGAGAACATGTACGCGAACGAGGAATAGGTCCCGGAAAGGTTGTTGCTGGTAATCAGCACGATCAACGGCTGCAGCACAGGGATCCAGGGCAGGTCGGTGGCGATCGCCTTTTCGACGTCGGCCACCTTCTGGGCACGCGCGTTGGGATCTGCTGTGCCTCGCGCGTCGTCAAACATCGCGGCGATCTTGGCGTGGTCCGCGGCGTTCGGGTCGGTGCCCTGGACGCCCCAACCGTCGAAGTTCTGCGACCCCTCCGGAATGAGGAGCGTCGCCAGCAGCGCCTCGGGGCCGGCGTAGTCCCCATAGTTGAGAGTGAAGAAACCATCGATCCCGACACGAGCTTTGGGGTCGATGAAGAAGTTGATGAAGTTCTGTGCGGAGACGGAGTGAAGGGTGGCCTTCATGCCGATCGCCTCAGCTGCGGCTTTGAGCGCAGCGGCCTCGATTGAGATGCCGGTGAGCTCACTCGACATGCCGATCGTGATCGACTTGCCGGTGGCACCGGCGTCCTTGATCAGCTGGGTGGCCTTGGCAATATCCTGGCTCATGTCAGGCGAAGCGTCATAAGCCGCCTGAAACACGCTTTTGCCGTAACCGAAGGTGCCGGAGTTGGATATCCATTTCGGGATGGTGGCGGTGCCCTTGTAGATGGCGTCCACGAGACCCTTGCGGTCAAGCGCCATCGACAGCGCCTGGCGCACGCGGACGTCGCCGAGCGGACCCTTGAGGTTGCTGACGATGAAGGCATCCGTGTACCAACCCGGCCCGTAGGTCACGGTGACCGCCTTGTTTGTCTTCAGCTGGTCGAGCGTGGTGAGCGACTGGGTAAACGAGCCGTTGATGCTGCCAGTGATCAGCGCTGATGTGAGCGATGCGTCGTTCGGGGCGCCCTTGATATCGATCTCCCGGACAAGCGGCTTGACGCTGGAGTCCCAGTAGCTGTCGTTGCGAACCATGACAACGGCAACCCCAGGCGTAAAGGATTGGAATTTGTAAGCACCAGTGCCCATGATCTTGCCCGCGGGCGTGCCGTAGTTGGTGCCCTGCGCGAGCGCAAAAGACTTCTCAATGATCATCGCCGGGATCGAGGCCAGCTCACTGATGAACCAGTAGTCGGGCTGCTTCATCTTGATGGTCACCTCGTTCGCGCCGGTAGCAGTGATCGTGTCGACGCGGGTGAACACGGCCGGGTAGAAGCCGGCGAGCTTGGCGTCAGTATTGCGATTCAGGCTGTAGACCACATCGTCAGGAGTGACGGGGTTGCCGTCCCAGAACTTCACTCCCGCCTTGAGAGTGAGGACGATCGTGTTCGCGTCCGGGTTCGTCATCGTGGCGAGCCCAGGCTCGATCGAGCCGTCGGGGGCCTGGCGGAGCAGTGACTCGTAAAGGAGCGAGTCGGTGGTGTTCTCCGGGTAGTCGAACGCGTAGATCGGATCGAGCGAGTTGACGTCCCGGTACACCGCCCAGACGACCTTGTCGACCGGCTTGGTCCCGGCCCTGGTCGTGACCGACAGCTGCTGCCCGCCCTGCGTCCCGCCCGTGGTG
>DATCPU010000223.1:0-2659 GCA_036569925.1 Candidatus Dormiibacterota bacterium | reverse complement strand
CCGCACAGGAGCCGCCACACCTCGACACCCCCTGCCCGATGCGCCTGGAGGTCTTGCGATTCGGCATCGGCCTCCACACGTGGTGCGCGGATTTCTACACGCAGCTGGCCGATCGATTGGATTCCGAAGGAGCGCCGACAGATGTTTGATGCCATCGCCCGCACCATCTCGCGCCACCCGTGGCGTGTCGTCATCTCCGGGATCGCCTTTGCGGCGATCTGCGGCATATTTGGCGGACCTGTAGCTGGTCTCCTCCAGGGCGGCGGCTTCAACGACCCGGCATCGGAGTCGACCACAGCGGCCGGCCGCCTCGAGACGGCAACCGGCATCCGGCCCGACGGTGGCGTGATCGTCGTCGTCAAGACGGGGCAGCCGGTCACCAGCAAAGCGACGAGGGATGAGGTCGATCGCGTGACCCAGCTGGTCGGCGCGGACCCGGGCGTCACGGTGGCCCTGAACTATTACCTGACTGGAAGCTCGGCCCTGTTGTCGAATGACGGGGCCGAGACGCTCGTGATCGGCGAGCTGCGAAGCATGTCGGACACTGATGCGGGCGTCGCCGCAACGCGCATCCAGCACGCCCTCGCAGGCGACGAGGCAGTCAAGGTTGGAGGCTTCGGTCTTGCCAACACGCAGGTCCAATCGCAGGTGAGCGCCGACCTCGCGCACGCCGAGGAGCTTGCGTTCCCAATCCTTTTCCTGCTGTCGCTATGGGTGTTTCGCGGCGCAATCGCGGCCCTGCTTCCGCTGCTGGTCGGCGGCGTGACCATCCTGGGTTCCTTCCTCGGCCTGCGGCTGGTCACGCTGGAGACACCCCTGTCGATCTTCGCCCTCAACCTCGTGACCGGTATGGGCCTGGGACTTGCGATCGACTACAGCCTTTTCATGGTGTCGCGTTTTCGCGAGGAGCTTGCAGCAGGCCGAACCACGGACGAGGCTCTCCGCCAGACGCTGAACACCTCGGGACGCACAATCATGTTCAGCTCGCTCACGGTGGCGGCGGCGATCGCATCGCTGACGGTCTTCCCTCAGAAGTTCCTGTACTCGATGGGCATCGGTGGCGCGCTCGTCGCGCTGGTTGCCTGCGGAGTATCGCTGCTCATGCTGCCTGCCGTGCTCAAGCTGCTCGGGCCTCGGATCAACGCCCTGGCCCCACGCTCATGGCAGCGGCCGCTCGAAGTGGGGGACGGCTTTTGGTATCGCCTGTCGCACTTTGTCATTCGCAGGCCGCTGCCAGTTGCAATTGGCGGCGCGGCCATCCTCTTGATCCTCGCCTTGCCCTTCACGGGCATCAAGTTCACGAGCGTCGACGCATCAGTTCTTCCCACCACCACGAGCAGCCGCCAGGTGGCCGACATCCTCACCAACGACTTTCCCGTCTCGTCCAGGTCGACGATCTATGCAATCGCCGAGGGGCCGGCCGCAGCCGCCGCGCAGGTCCAATCGGTCGCCGATCAGATCAAGGCGCTGCCGAGCGTGACGGGCGTCGATATCTCGCCCGCAGGCGCTTCCAGCTGGCGCATCGACGTCCACACAACTGACGGAGGCCTCGCCGCTTCCACCCTCGATGTCGTAAAGGGCATCCGGACGCTGCCGAGCACGCCCCACCTCCAGGTAGGTGGATCCAGCGCAGCCTTCATCGACCTCCAGGCAAGCCTCGCATCGCATCTGCCAACCGCGATTGCGATCGTCATCACCACGACGGTGTTGCTGCTGTTCTTGATGACCGGTTCGCTACTGCTGCCCCTGAAGGCGGTCGTCATGAATGCGCTGACTCTCAGCGCAGCCTTCGGAGTTCTGGTGCTGATCTTCCAGGACGGCAACCTGTCGGGCTTGCTCAGCTTCACGAGCCAGGGCGCCCTTGAGTCGACGCAGCCGGTTTTGCTCTTCGCGATCGTCTTCGGGCTGTCGACCGACTACGGCGTATTCCTGCTCAGCCGCATCAAGGAAGCGCGCGATGCGGGGGAGTCCAACTCCGAATCTGTCGCCGTCGGTCTCGGCCGCACAGGTCGGGTGGTGACCGCCGCAGCGCTCCTGTTCTGCGTTGCCATCGGAGCGTTCGCGACTTCGCAGATCGTCTTTATCAAAGAGCTTGGAATCGGCACCGCGGTTGGCGTAATCCTCGACGCCACGATAGTTCGCGCGCTGCTCGTGCCCGCGCTCATGGGATTGTTGGGCAAGTGGAACTGGTGGGCGCCGAAGCCGCTCCGCTGGCTGCACAGGCGAATCGGATTCTCCGAGGGAGGCCCTCAGGCGGTAACCCTGGTAAGCGCGTTCGACTAACCTCTCCCGTGCGCATGAGAGTCCGCGGCTTGCAGCACGTTTCCTCGCCATTCGCCACTGGGGGGCAAGCCGAATTGCGCTCCTTCTACGGTCAGGTGCTCGGGCTGCGCGAGCTGCCAATTCCTTCGACTTTGCGTGACATGGACCTTGTGTGGTTTGCCATTGGCGACGGCGTCGAGCTGCACTTCTTTCACGGCACGACCGATCCCGCCGCTGCGCGGCATTTCTGCCTCGAGGTCGAGGACCTGGCCGAGACGCGGCGTCGCCTCGTCGATGCGGGCCATGAGCCGGCTGACGAAACTCCGATTCCCAACCGGCCGAGATTCTTCTGCCGCGACCCCGCCTGAAACCGGGTCGAGTTCACCCGCATCAGTCA
>DATCPU010000222.1:0-5513 GCA_036569925.1 Candidatus Dormiibacterota bacterium | reverse complement strand
GTACAACTCCGTGCTGGTCTCTGTGGTCCTGACGATCGCCGTCTCGACGACGGTGGTGAGGCTCGGCCACCGCCCGGCGCAAGCACCATTGGCAGCCTCCTGACGCGACCCTTACGGACCGAGTAGATACCCCATTCGGCGCGGCATGCGCGCGATGGCCGACATCACCGGATTCGGTTGCACCCCTCGTTCCTCGGCGGTGTCCTTGGCGATGATCGCCCTGCGAATCACGGCCGCCCCAATTGAACGAAACGGCTGTGGAGGAAACACGCGCGCCTTGGGATTGACCATCGGCAACCGCGTCGCATCGCTGTCGGCGCCAATCGCGAGGTCGGCAATGACCTTGCCGGCCAGGTGGCTCGGGGCGACGCCGTTGCCGGTGTAGCCCAACGCGTAATACACATTGCCCGGCTCCAGCGCCCCGAAGGTTGGGAGGTGGGTGGGCGAGACGTCGATCGGTCCTCCCCAGGCATCCTCGAGCGGCACCTCGGCAAAGCTCGGAAAAAGGCGGCGAAAGCCCTCTGCCGCCTCCTGAACCGCTCGCTGATCGCGCGTGAACGAATCGTCGATCCGGCTGGAGGCGCGCCCGCCGCCCCCACCGAAAGCGATCCTGCCATCCCGCGTGGTCCTGAAGTAACGCACCGAGGTGCGGAAATCCGTGATCAGCTCGCCGCCGGTCCAGTTGATGGCGGCCAGCTTCTCCGGCGCGGGGGCCGACAGCACGATGTAGCTGCTCCAGGCCACCAGCCGACGCCGCAGCTGCGGCCAGCCGACCGCCCAGGCATTCACCGCCATCACCGCTTTCGGCGCTCGGACGCTCCCACCGGGAGTGAGCGCCAGGGCCGGCGGGCCGGCGTCAAGGCGAGTCACCTCGGTGCCTTCGTGGATCGTGACCCCACGCTCGAGCAACACGCGGCGAAGGCCTCGGGCGAGCAGCGCGGGCTGCACCTGGGCGCCATCTCGCATGAAGACCCCGGCGCGGAAAGCCGGCGAGTCGCAGCGGGCCTTGACCTCCTCGGCGGTCATCGATCGCAGCTCGTCAGCTGCTCCCACATCGCGCGCGAGATGGACGCTCTCCGTGGCGATGGCATCGTGCTGGGGGGCGGTCGCCGCGTAGATGTATCCCGCGTGCTTGTACCAGGCATCGACTCCGTGCGTGGTGCAGAAATCACCGATCGCATTGATGCTGTTGCCAAGCGCCCGGCAGGCCCGGACCGCAGGTTCCTGCCCATAGAGCGCGATCAATCCCTCCAGCTCGTCCCACCACCCGCTTGCGAAACCGCCGTTGCGACCGCTCGGTCCGCCTCCGCATATGTCCTGCTCCAGGACGACGACCTTCAGGTCAGGCTTCGCAAGCGTCAGGTGATAAGCCGTCCACAAACCCGTGAATCCGCCCCCGATGATCACGACATCGGCGTTGATATCGCCCTTCAGCGGCCTGGGCTCAGCGTCATGCTCTGCCGCCAGCGCCTCCCGCAGCCACCAGCTGCGCTGCGCACCCGGCGTGAGGGCTTTGCCGGCCAGGTTCAGCGTCTCCGTGCCTGTGGTCACCGGACAATCCTGAGGCTTTGGAGGCCTTCACCTCCGATCCCGGGCCGCATCGAACCTGAGCTGTCGTGAACGGGTTAGGATGCCAGAGTGATGGCAAATAAGACGGCGACGACGGTCGAGGTAAACGCGGAAAAGGTTCAGACTCTGATTGCACGAGAGGAAGACAGGTTCCGCGCCGCACGGCGGAAGTCTGACGAGCTGTGGCGGAAGGCGCGTGCATCCAGCCCGCGTGGGGTGCCCTCTTCGTTCCAGGACTCCCCGCCGCAGCCGATCTTCATCGATTACGGCCGCGGCAGCCGCATCTGGGACGTGGACGGCAACGAGTACGTCGACTTCCACAACGGCTTCGGCGTCATGGTGGTCGGCCACGCACATCCGCTGATCGTGGATGCGGTCTCCAAGCGCATCGCCAGGGGCTCGCACTTCGCCCAGCCCGTGGCTGACGACGCCGTCGTCGCGGAGGAGCTGGCCAAGCGTTTTGGCCTCCCCCAGTGGCGGTTCACGAATAGCGGCACCGAGTCAACGCTCGATGCGGTTCGCATCGCCCGAGGGTTCACCGGACGCGAGCGGCTGGTCAAGATCGAAGCCTCCTACCATGGGCACCACGACGCTCTGATGGTCTCGGTGGAGCCGCCCCCAGACCAGATGGGTCCGGTCGAGTCGCCGGCATCCTATCCGCAGAGCGAGGGCATTCCCAAGGCGGTCGTCGAGCTGACCACGGTCGTACCGTTCAACGACCTGCCCGCGCTTGAGCGCGCGTTCAAGAAGCACCCTGACGACATCGCCGCAGTGATCGTCGAGCCCGCGATGATGAACGTCGGAATCGTCCTGCCTGATGCGGGGTACCTGGCCGGGATCAAGGAGATTGCGCACCGCAACGGAGCCCTTCTGATTTTCGACGAGGTGAAGACAGGCGTGACCATCGCACCAGGCGGTGCCACCGAGCGCTTCGGCGTGCAGCCTGACGTGATCGCCCTGGCCAAGGCGATCGGTGGCGGTCTCCCCTGTGGCGCGGTTGGCGGTCGCCAGGACGTCATGGCCGTGATCGAGGACAAGCGCGTGGCCCAGATGGGCACGTTCAACGGCAACCCGCTCACGCTCGCAGCCGCCAAGGTGACGCTCCAGGACATCCTGACCCCGAAGGCTTACGCCCACTTCGATGCGCTTGCCGAGGTGCTGCAGGGAGGGCTTGATGGTGTGATTCGGGAGAATGCGCTTCCCTTCCACGTCACGACGCTGACCGCTCGCGGCAGTATCACGTACAAGGCGGAGCGTGTTCGCAACTACCGGGACTACCTGACGGTCGACAAGCCGGCCGCATACCTGTCGTGGCTGTACCAGTGCAACCGCGGGGTTCTGATGGCGCCAGGAGCGGAGGAGAACTGGACGCTGTCGGTGCAGCATTCGCAGGAGGACGTCCAGCGCTACGTAGACAACTTCGCGGAGATGGCGCACGAATTGAGGGCCGCCCACTAGCCACCCCAATCTCTCGACCCTCGCCATTCCTGGGAGGGAGATATGAATTGTCTGGGGACTCGTGGATAATGCGTCCATGAGCATCACCACAATCCTTCTGATCATTGCGTTCATAGCCTTCGTGCTAGCGGCGATCGGCTGGGGCTACAAGAAGATCGACCTCATCGCCATCGGCCTTGCGGCGTGGGTCCTGTCGCTGTTCATCACGCACCTTTCGAGCTTGAGCCTGTCCCTCATTCTCCTGATCCTCGCGTTTATCGCATTCGTGCTTGCAGCGATTGGATGGGGCTACAAGAAGGTCGGCCTCATCGGCGTCGGCCTGGCGTTGTGGATGGCCTCTTACCTGATCGGGCTCGTCATCAAGTAAAAGCCGATGCGTCCGGCCTGGGCCGAATGCGAATTTGCGACTTAGGAGCGCGACTTAATTGGCATATTCCGCCACATATACAGTGACCATCAAGGCACCCCAAACCAGGGTGTTCGAATACCTCGCCGATGTCGCGCGCCATGGCGAGTGGGGCAGCTCCGACGACAGGATGAAGATCTCGGCCGAAAAGCCAGGACCGCCCGCTGTGGGCGCGCGCTATCAGGCTGACGCGCTGCTCAACGGCAAGCAGAACAAGTCGACGGTGACGATCACGGCCCTCGAACCTCCGAAGCGGATCGCCTTCGATGCCGAGGACTCGAACTCCGTGTTTCACCATGAGTTCATCCTTACGCCGGAGGGCGACGGGACTCGGTTCGAGCGCCGTGTGACGATGACCAAGGGGCCGTTCTACTTCCCCCTGGTCTTGAGCATCTTCAAGAGCACGGTGGTCAAGAACTACGACGGCGCTATGCAGAACGCCAAGGCGAAGCTGGAGGCGGGCCCTAGCTAGATTTCAGCGAGCGGTGGTCGTGCGGGCGATGCCGCTGCCGCCGGTGAGTCGCGCGGCGATGACCACCGGAATGATCGTGACCAGGATCACGAATGAGACGACGACGTTCACCTCCGGTAGGCGCTGTCCAAGCCGAATCGCCCCGAAGATCCAGATCGGCAGGGTGTTCTGAGCCCCCGCCGTGAAGGTGGTCACAATCACCTCGTCGAAGGAGAGCGCGAAGGCGAGCATCGCCCCGGCGACAACCGACGTCGCGATCAACGGCAGGGTGATGTCCCTGAAGGTCTGGAAACCGTTGGCGCCGAGGTCCATCGCGGCCTCGACCAATGAACCTTGCGTCCGCCGCAGCCGCGCCAGCACGTTGTTGTAGACGACGACGATGCAAAACGTGGTGTGGCCCGCGACGATCGTGAGGATCGAAAAGGTGATGCCTGTGAAATGGAAAAACGAGTTAAGCGCGATTCCCGTCACGATTCCGGGCAGGGCGAGCGGGAGGATGAACAGCAAACTGATCACGTCCCGTCCGAAAAAGCTCGCGCGGTGAATCGCGAAAGCGGCCATTGAGCCCAGGACCAGGGCCAGGGCGGTGGCGCCCAGGGCCGCCTGCAAGGAGAGCACGAGGGCTGCCTGAACCTCGGGGTCTTCCCATGTCGACGCAAGCCATTTGGTGCTTAAGCCGGGTAGCGGCCACGTTTCGATGTTGGAGCTGTTGAATGCGTAGAGCAGGATCACCCCGATGGGGATGAAAAGGAAGAGCAGAACCAGGACGGCCCAGGCCCGCAGCGCAACGCGCGTCCACAATCCTTCCATCTAGTTGCCGGCCACTAAGACTACAAAGCCTCGAATGCGCCAAGCCGTTTGGCAATGACCAGGTACACAGCCATGATGACGACGGGAACCGTCGCCAGCGCCGCTGCGAAGGGCACGTTGTTCGCGATACCGATGTTGCTGTACACAACGTTGCCAATGAACGTCGAGCCTGCTCCACCGACGAGGACGGGGGTGATGTAATCCCCGAGGGTCAGCGAGAAGGTGAAGATCGAGCCCGCAACGACTCCAGGAAGGGCAAGCGGGAGCACGACATCGCGGACCGCGCGCCAGCGTCGAGCTCCGAGGTCGGCGGCAGCCTCCATCAACGACTCCGGGACCCGCTCCATCGCCGAGTAGGTCGGGATGATCATGAATGGAAGCCAGATGTACGAGAAGACGATCCACATCGCCACCTTCGTGTAACCGATGTTGGGCGCCGGAAGGCCGATGGATTGCAGGCTCCAGTTCAAAAGCCCGCTGTGGTTGAGGATGAGGATCCATGAATAGACCCGCGCGAGGTAGCTCGCCCACAACGGAAGCAGCACCGCCGCGAACAGCAACCTCTGCGTGCGTCGGGACGCGACCCGCGCCATGAAGTAGGCGAATGGGAATGCGATGGCGGCGTCAGTCACAGTGACTGCTGCAGCCAGCAAGACCGTGCGGCCGATGATGAGCCGGTAGGTGGGGTCGAGCAGGATGATCCTGAAGTTTTCGAGGTTCCACACCTGCTCGATCTGGGTCGTGAAATCGTTGATCTGCCAGAAGGCGGTGATCAGCAACAACACCAGAGACGCGAGG
>DATCPU010000221.1:0-2947 GCA_036569925.1 Candidatus Dormiibacterota bacterium | reverse complement strand
CGCATGAACCGCGAGCCGATGCGCGCATGAACCACGAGCCAATGCGCATGAACCACGAACCGAAGACCGCGGTCTACCCGGGAAGCTTCGACCCTTTCACCAACGGCCACCTGGACGTCGTCGAGCGCGCTCTCAAGATCTTCGACGAGCTCGTCATCGCCGTCGCTGCGAACCCTGAGAAACGCCAGCCCCTGTTCAGCGTCGAAGAGCGCATGAGCCTGATCTCGCAATCGCTGAAGGGTCGAGACAGGGTGCAGGTCGCAAGCTTCACGGGGCTCACCGTGGAGTACGCGAGGTCCCGTGGCGCGACCACGCTGGTGAAGGGTTTGCGCGCGTACTCCGACTTCGACGCCGAGCTTCAGCAGGCGCTGATGAACCGCAAGCTGGCGCCCGACATCCACACCGTGTTCCTGATGTCGGGCTTCGCCCACATATTCGTGTCGTCAAGTATCTTGAAGGACATCGCGAGCTACGGCGGGAATGTCTCGGACCTCGTCCCACCCCCGGTCGCCAAGGCGTTGAAGGAGAAGTACAGATAAAGGTCGACGAGCTTCTTGACCATTTCGAGCAGCTGGTGCACAACGCACGGCACGTCCCGCTCTCTAACAACGTGATGGTCAACGAGGACGAGGCGATGGAGCTCATCGACCAGATTCGATTCAACCTTCCCGACGAGATCAAGCAGGCCAACTGGACGGTGTCGGAGCAGCAGCGAATCATCACCGAGGCCCACGCAGAGGCGGCACGCATCATGTCCCGCGCGAACGAGCGGGCGGAGGAGACGTCGTCCGAGCACGAGGTGCTGCGACGCGCGGAGCGGCAATCCACGCAGCTGGTCAGGGAAGCGCAGGCCAAGTCCGACCGCATCATCCAGGAGGCAGAGAGCTACGCCCTCGAGCAGCTGAAGCAGCTCGAGGCGCACCTGGGCAGGACCATCGCGACGGTTCGTCGCGGGGTCGAGGCGCTGCAGTCCACAGCGCCTGCAGCCGAGGAGCCCAGCGAGACCAGCAGGTAGGCCTTCCTGGCCCGTGGGTCCGCTTCCGGTAAAATTCGCGACCAATGGCACTACCGAAGGTCAAGCAATCCAAATCCAGGAAGGGCCGCCGCCGATCGCACCTGGCCCTGGCCTTGATCCAGCTGCAGCCGTGCCCAAACTGCAAGAAGCCGAGGCGCCAGCACTCCATCTGCCCAAACTGCGGCCATTACGCGGGCCGCGAGGTGATCAAGACCGAGTAGGGCGACGATGCCCAAGATCGCCCTTGTTTTCCCAGGCCAAGGCTCCCAGCACGCCGGCATGGGTAAGGATCTGCTCGAAGATCCCGAGATCGCCAGTCTCTGCGCCAGCTGCAGCGACGAGGCCGATGTTGACCTGGGGCGGCTCCTGGTGTCGGCCGATGACGAGGAGCTCAAGCTCACCCAGAACGCCCAACCCGCCCTGTGCTTCGTCGGCCTTGCCTTGACCCTGCTGCTCCGACGGCGCGGCATCGAGCCCACGGCGTCGGCGGGTCATTCCGTCGGCGAGTACGCCGCCCTGGCCGCGTCGGGCGCCGTCGACGCACCGGATGTCATCAAGGCCGTGGTCGAGCGCGGCAAAGCGATGGCGGAGGCCCTGCCGGCGGGGGCCAGCTCGATGGCGGCGGTGCTGGGCCTGTCAGCCGAGGCGATCGAGGCCGCCCTGGCCGGGATCGACGACGTCTGGCCCGCCAACTACAACACCCCGACTCAGACCGTCATCGCAGGCACGATCGCGGGTCTCGAGGCCGCCTCGACCGCTCTCCAGGCGGCGGGCGCAAGGCGGATCGTCCCGCTCAATGTGAGCGCCGGGTTTCACACGCCCCTCATGGCGCCGGCGGCGGAACGCCTGCGCGCGGCCCTCGAGCGGATGGAGTGGCGGGCGCCGAGGCTTCCGGTCATGGCCAATCTCACAGGGCGCGAGCACCAGGGTGGAGACCACATCGCAAACGTGATGGAGATGCAGCTCAGGTCGCCAGTGCGGTGGGCGGCCTGCGTGGGCTCCCTGGTCGAGCTTGGGTGCGACATGTTCGTCGAGGTGGGGCCGAAGCGTGCCCTGACGGGGATGATGCGAGAGCTGGCGCCCGGCGCCGCGGCCGTCGCAGTCGCCAATCCCGCGGCCGTGTCCGAGCTGTCAGTAACGGGCTAGGTGAGGGACCGCCGCGGCCTGTGTCCCTCCGGGGCTGGTAAAGTAGCGGCGCACCAGCCCACGCTGACCGGAGGCGAGATTTGGAAACTCAGAAATTAAGCTTCGAAGACTTTAAGAACATCGTTGTCGAGCGTCTTGGATGTGAGCCAGAGCAAGTGACGATGGACGCGTCATTTCAGGAAGACCTGAACGCGGACTCGCTTGACCTGGTCGAGCTCATCTATGCGTTCGAGGAGAACACGGGCCTCGAGATCCCCGACGAGGACGCCGAGAAGATCACTACAGTCGGCCAGGCCTGGGAATACATCCAGGAGAAGTCCGGCTCATAGCACAGACCGCGGCGCCTCTCGCTCCGAACCTCCAGCTGCTGCAGCAGAAGATAGGCATCCATTTCCGCGACCCCAGCCTTTTGCTGGAGGCGGTGACCCACAGCTCATTCGCCAACGAGAGCCCACACCTTTCGCCGCGCGACAACGAGCGCCTCGAGTACCTCGGTGACGCGGTCCTCCAGCTCATCACCGCCGAGTATCTCTACAAGCACCACCCGGGAGCAAGCGAGGGCGAGCTGACGCAAACGCGCTCGGCCATGGTCAACACCAACACGCTTGCGCTGCTCGCCGAGCAGCTCGACATGGGCGCTTACCTGTACCTGGGCAAGGGCATCGCGAAGGGGGGCGGCCGCAACTTGAAATCGCTGCTCGCGAACATGTTCGAAGCGGTCCTTGGGGCGGTGTTCCTCGATGCGGGCTATGACGCCGCTTACCACTACTACCTCAACCGCTACCG
>DATCPU010000220.1:0-4322 GCA_036569925.1 Candidatus Dormiibacterota bacterium | reverse complement strand
TTCGCGCGGGCGATTGCCCGCCAGCGTGGAGTGGTCAGCAGGAAGCGAGAGCGCGAACAGCTCATCGCGGAGTTCACACCTCGCGAGCTCGACATCCTCCACCTCTTGGCCGAGGGCCTTGACACGACTGCGATGTCCAGGAGTCTCGGCATCGCCCCACATACAGTCGAGTGGCACGTTCGACACGTCATCGAAAAATTGCAGGTCCATTCCAAGCTCCAGGCGGTCATCGCGGCAGCGCGAAAGGGCCTGATCGACCTTTAACCGGCTGGAGGGGGCCATCCGGTTACAGGGGGGGCGCGCCGTGCTCCTGCATGGCGACAAAACAGGCCCCTCGGCGTAGTACGAAAGGGTGCAGCTTCGACGTGGGCCTCCAGCGGCCCCGCTACCCCCCGCCAATTCGAGGCCACTTCGGGTGCTCGAGGCCCCGATCGGGCCTGTTGGCACGCCCCGGCCTCGGCGAAGCTGGAGGGCGGTCGACGGCTACTCCTTTCGGGCCGTTGCGGGGCTTCTGCTGGTATCAGTCCCAGTCTCGATAGTGCTGGGCTTTGTCATGGCCAACTGGAGCGCCCAGACCAGCATCAACGCCGCTCAGGAGGCTGCGGAGTCGACAGCAGAGAGCACGGCCGTCCGCATCAGCGACTTCGTTGCCGAACGACGGGCCCAGATTCGCACAGTGGCTTCGAACAGCGTTGATGAGCTTACGGCGCCAGACCTCACGCGCACGCTGATTGCCTACCTTCAGGGCCAGTCGGCATTCGACGCTGTCCAGATCTATGACCGCAACGGTAAATCGCTGGCGGTCACAGAGCCAGGCCTTGTCCTCTCCCCCACGCCCACCGACTCCACCTTCCTGAACAGCCTCAGCGTCGAAACCATGGGCCCGGTGGTCCTTCATGGGCGGGTGGGTCTCGAATGGATCATGACCGCCCCGATCGTGGGTACCGACAGCAAGCCGCAGGGAGTCGTCGTCGCCGACTTAAACGTCGCGGTGCTCGGGCGGCTGCTCAACCCTTACGGCCTGGACGTCTCGACTGCGAATGACCAGGAGACTCACCTGATCAATGCTCAGCACTTCATCCTGTACAGCTCCTCGTGGGGCGTGGTCAAGGACGCAAATGCCATCGTGCCCCTCGGGGCTCTAACGCTTCCCGGCGAAGCTGCGATCTACGAGCAGGCAATGAAGGCCGGCGGTGGGGCAAGCCAGATCGTCGACTACAGGAACCACCAGGTCATTGCCGGGTACCAACCAATCCCCGCTCTCGGCTGGGTGGTCGTCGCATCGATCGATACGGCCGGGGCGCTCGCGCCTGTCAGGGACCAGGAGATCCGAACGTCCCTGCTGCAGGGCCTCAGCCAGCTGCTGCTGATCGCGTTCGGGATCATCCTGGCGCTCCTTACGACCAGGCCTCTCGTCGCGCTTGCACGCGCCGCGGCGCGGGTCGAAGCCGGGGATCTAACCGCCAGGGTGAATCTCAAGGGCGGGGGCGAGATCAGCCGTCTGAGCGACGCGTTCAACGCCATGATCGAGCGGCTCAGCGGCGTCCTGTTCCGCCTCCGCGGGGAGGTCACCGAATCCGCGGCCAAGCTGTCGGCGGTGGCGGAGCAGCTCGCGTCGGCCACGTTCGAGCAGACGACCGCGGCCACGGCCACCTCGGCCAGCATGGAAGAGCTGGCCAGGAGCTCAACTGCCGTAGCGGAAACTGTTGATCGCGTCACCAGCCAGGCAGCAGAGACGCAGACAAATCTGGAGCTGGCCCAGGCCGACCTGAGAGCATCGGGCGATCGCACGCTTGCCCTGGCCGGCCGCGTGAATGAGATCGAGGGCATCCTCGAGCTCATCAACGACATTGCGGACCAGACGAATCTCCTGGCTTTGAATGCGGCCATCGAGGCCGCCCGTGCCGGCGATGCGGGCCGAGGCTTTGCGGTGGTCGCGGACGAGGTGCGGCGGCTGGCGGAGCGGTCCAAGGCTGCAGCGGCCCAGATCGCGAAGCTCGTCGAGGGCGCCCAGGCGGAAAGCAGCGAGACCGTGATGGCCCTGGAAAAGGGCGTGAAGCAGATGGAGCGTGGCCTCGCGATGATGCGGGCGATGACCGAGGTGAGCGGCCAGGTTCAGCTCGCCAGCCAGCAGCAGCGCTCATCGACCCAGGAGGTCGTTCTTGCCATCGAGCACATCGCCGAAGGCAGCCGCTCTGTGGCGGCGACCGCGCAGGAGATTGCGTCAGCGGCGGCGCGGCAGGGCGAGCTGGCCGCCGCGCTGGCCGGCTCAGGCTGGGACAAGCCAGAAGGTCGTCGCCGTGGAGCTTAGAAAGCCGAAGAACCCTGCCGAGCAGGGCCCACCGACGCTCGCCCCGGTGATTCCCCTCAGCGTCAAAGTCGTCAGGCCCAACGCGCCGGCACCCCGCACGCGCTCAAGACTGCGCGCGGACACTTTCTTCACCCGCGTCCTCGCCGGTTCGCTGCTCATCTCGTTGCCGCTAATGGTCATCCTCGGCGTCCTCATGTACTCGCAGGGACTTCAATTAAGCGCTCAGGAAATCAGGCTCCAGACTCGGGCCAGCGCCACGACCACGGCAGACCGGATTGAACAATGGATCTCCAAGTCCCAGGACTACCTTACCCAGCTCGCGCGTGAAGCAGCCGCGCCCGCCGGCCGCCGTGGACCCATCGGCATACCACTAGAAAACGCTTTCGACCCGGCATTCAAAGGTATGGCCGTCGTCGATGCCGCCGGCACGGTGATCGCCACGACCACAGCCGACCCCGATCTGAAAGCTGTGGGCCGAGCGCCATGGTTCGGACAGGCGCTTTATATCGCGACCGAGCACCCGATCGGCACCGGCACAACGGGGCTCGTCTGGATCATTACGGCCCCGATTGTTGGTGCGAACGGGGTTTCGCAAGGAGCCGTCGCGGGGGATTTGAACGTAGCTGAACTGAGCGGTCTACTGGGATCCGTGGCTCCCGAACAGGAGGTTCATGTGGCGAACAGTGACCACCTCTTGGTCATAAGCTCCGACTGGGGCCATTCCGTCAGCGACAGCGGTATGGGTGCCAAAGGCGCGTTCATCACCAAGGTGGAAGTCGGTGTGGTCAACCTGGCGCTCACCGCCGGCGCGGGGTCTCTGCAGATCACGGACTACCGGAATCGCGATGTGTTCGCGGGCTACGCCCCTATCGACAGCTCCGAGATGGTCGTGGTCGATTCGACCGACGTTGCCGCAGGTCTAGCGCCAGCCTATGCACTTGGGCATCTGACCCTGGTCATCCTGTTGATCGGAACCTTGCTCGTCGTCGGCTTCGCAGTGCTCCTGGCCAGGCTCGCCATTCGCCCAATCACAGTCCTGTCTCGAGTCGCCGCCCGCGTGGAAGCCGGCGATCTCACGGCGCGCGTCAAGCTCACCGGCGGGAGCGAGATGCGCATTCTAGGCGCGGCCTTCAACGGGATGCTGCAGCGACTCAGCGTCGTGTTGTCGCGCTTGCAAGGAGAGGTGGCGGACTCCTCAACCAAGCTCTCAACGGCGGCAGAAGAGCTGGCCGCCGCAACCTTCGAGCAGACGACCGCCGCGACCGCAACCTCGGCGAGCATGGAGGAGCTGGCCCGCACGACGGTTTCAATGGCCGACACCATGAACCGGGTCGCCGCTCAGTCCGCCGATGCGCGCTCGAGCCTCGAGCTCGCGCAGACCGACCTCAGGTCTTCGGGCGATCGCACCATGGCCCTTGCCGGCCGGGTCAACGAGATCGAAGGGATTCTCGAGCTCATCAACGACATCGCGGACCAGACCAACCTGCTCGCTCTGAACGCGGCGATTGAAGCGGCGCGGGCCGGCGACGCCGGCCGGGGGTTCGCCGTCGTCGCGGACGAGGTTAGACGCCTGGCCGAGCGCTCCAAGGCTGCCGCGGCTCAGATCGCGACCATCGTTGAGGGCGCTCAGACCCAGAGCGGCGAGACGGTGATGGCGCTCGAGAAGAGCATCAAGCAGATGGAGCGTGGCCTCAGCCTCATGGAGGATGTGGCGAAGGCGGGGGGCCAGATGAACGCTGCTCATCAGCAACAGCGGGCTTCCACTGACCAGGTGGGCCTGGCGATCGAGCGAATCGCAGAGGGCAGTCGATCCGTGGCCATCACCGCGCAGGAGATAGCATCGGCAGCCGCCCGGCAGGGTGAGCTCGCTGCCGAGCTGGCCGCGTCCGGTTGGGAACACACGAAGGACCCCGTAAATGGAGCTTAGAAGGCGCCCTACGGTCACCACCCATGTAGTGGCAGACGTGGTGCCGCTGAAGGTGGCTGTGGTGCATCGAGCCGAGGCCGTCGA
>DATCPU010000219.1:0-2529 GCA_036569925.1 Candidatus Dormiibacterota bacterium | reverse complement strand
CGGTCCGGACCCCAGTCGTCGAGGATCAGGAGATCGGCCTTTACCAGCGTGCGGAACAGACGTGGAAAGCGGCCGTCGCCGTGGGCCAACTCGAGGTCGGCGAAGAGCCGCGGCACGCGCGCGTAGTGCACCGTATAACCGTCGCGGCAGGCTTTCTGCGCGAGTGCGCACGACAACCACGACTTGCCGACGCCGCACGGCCCCGTGACGAGCAGATTGCGGTGCTCAACGATCCAGCGGCCGGCGGCGAGCTGCTGGAACAGAGCTTTGTCGAGCCGGCGCGACGTACGGTAGTCGACGTCCTCGATCGAGGCTTGGCCGTGACGCAACTTGGCGCTGCGCAGCCGGCTCTGGAAGCGCTTGGTGTTGCGGTTGGCCGCCTCACGGTCGAGCAGCAGCGCCAGCCATTCGGCGTGATCCAGATCCTTGGCTCGGTCCTGCGCTTGCAGGTCGACGAAGGCGTCGGCCATGCCGTCGAGCTTCAATGCTCTCAGCTGGTCGATGGTGGGATGCGTCAGCATAGCGTGTCTTCTCCTCAGTGGAAGTAACGGGGGCCACGGATGTTGGCGTGCGTTATCGCCGGATGTCAATCGGCACCCAATCGGGCCCCCGGATCGGCACCCAAGAGGGACCCCTTTGAGCGGCGAGTTCGGGCGGTAGCGCTCGCCCTGTCGGAGCTGGTCGGGGTTGCGGAGACAGGGCGAGCGCGGGTTTGCGTGTGATTGTCCGCGCGGTTTTTAAATCGCCAGCTGTCGTTTCCGGTTTCGACGATATCGCAGTGGTGGGTCAGCCGATCGAGCAACGCGGTCGTCATCTTGGCGTCACCGAACACGCTCGGCCATTCACCGAAGGCGAGGTTGGTGGTGACGATGATCGAGGTGCGTTCGTAGAGGCGGCTGATGAGGTGGAACAAGAGCTGGCCGCCGGACTGGGCGAAGGGCAGATAGCCGAGTTCATCGAGGACGATGAAGTCCATGCGGGTCAGGTGATCGGCGAGCCGACCCTGCCGTCCATTGCGGGTCTCGGTCTCGAGCCGATTGACGAGATCGACCACGTTGTAGAACCGGCCGCGGGCACTGGAGCGGATACAACTTCGGGCAATGGCGATGGCAAGATGCGTCTTGCCGGTGCCGGTCCCTCCGACCAGGACGACGTTACGCTGTTGGGCGATGAAGCCACCGCCGGCGAGGTCACGCACAAGCGTCTCGTTGATCGGCGTGCCTTCGAACTGGAAGTCGTCGAGATCCTTGGCCAGTGGCAGCTTGGCGATCGTAAGTTGGTACCTGATCGAGCGCGCCTGCTTCTCGCTGATCTCGGCCGTGAGCAGGTCGCCGACGATACGCTGGGGCTCGTGTTGGCGTTTGACGGCGATGGCCATGATCTCGTCGAAGGCGGCCTTCATGCCGTAGAGCTTTAGCTCGCCCATAAGGTCGAAGAGTTGGGTTCGTTCCATCAGATGGTCCTCCTGAGGCTGTCGTAACGGGCACAATCGGCGACGGGCGCATGACGAAGCGTCAGCGCAGCAGGCGTGAGGATGGTGGCGGACGGCCCGGGATCGCGCTGGCGGGCCAGGACGTTGAGGATGACGTCGGCGGAGTGGACGCCCTGATCGAGAACTTCGGCGCAGGCTGCCTCAACCGCCGGCAGCCCGTCGGTGAGTACCGCGCTGAGGATGTCGACCATCTGCCGATTGCCGTCCTCGGCGCTGGCGAGCTTGCGTCGCACCTGCTCCATCGCAGCCGGCAGTACCCAGTCCTTGAAGGGCGCACCGTTGCGCAAGGCACCGGGTTTGCGAGCGAGCACTGGCACGTAGTGCCAGGGATCGTAGAGTGTATCGCCGCGGCCGAATGAGCGGGGATGCTCGGCGACGATCCGCCCATCCTGGCGGATCACGATGCAATCCGCATAGGCATGGATCTCGACGGGACGTCCGACGGCGCTGGCTGCCACGGAGTATTTGTTGTTGTCGAAGCGCACCAGGCAGGTTTTCGAGACCGATGCCGGCACCGCATGGAAGCCGTCGAACCGGCCGGCATAGGGAACGAGCTTCGGTCGCTCCGCTTCGAACACCTCCCAGATCGTCTGGTCGGTCAACTCCGGATGACGGTGCGCCTTGGCGTAGGCGATACACTTGTCGAGCAGCCAAGCGTTCAGCTCGTCAAGATTCTTGAACCGCAGCCGCGGCGTGAAGAACCGCTCGCGCACGAGCCCAACCTGGTTCTCGACTTGGCCCTTCTCCCAGCCCGAAGCCGGGGTGCAAGCGACCGGGTCGACCAGGTAGTGGCTGCACATCTGCAGGAAACGGCGATTGTAGACGCGCTCCTTGCCGACGAGGATCGTCTCCACCGCCGTCTTCATGTTGTCGTAGATGCCGCGCTGGCAGGTGCCCTTGAACAGGGCGAATGCCCTGTCGTGGGCGTCGAACACCATTTCCTGCGTCTCGCGGGGATAGGCCCGCACGAACAGCATGCGGCTGTGACAGAGCCGGACATGGGCGGCCTTCACGGTTACCGTCACGCCGCTCAGCAG
>DATCPU010000218.1:0-5761 GCA_036569925.1 Candidatus Dormiibacterota bacterium | reverse complement strand
TTCTCTGGCCGAGCCCACGAAAACCGAGTCCCAGTCCGAGATGATCTTGATCTCGGGTACCACAGGCGTTCCGGCGGCTTGGCCATCGCCGCCAAGCTGGGCTGTGGCCCGCGGCTGCAGGCTGAACCAGAAGAATGAGTGCGGGCCGAGGGTGAGGAAGTAGGGGGCATCGCCGATCACGGGGAGCTCGGTCGAGCCGAACAGCTCCAGCGGCACCATTCCTTTCCACGCCGACAGATCGAGCTCCACCGTCTGCAGGAAGCGCGATAGGTTGGCGATCACCAGTATCTGCTCGGACTCGTATCGCCGAATGAACGCGAGGATCTTGCGATTCTCGGGGCGCAGCAGCTCCAGTGTGCCTCGGCCAAAAGCCCGGTGGCGCTTGCGCAGCGCGATCACCCTCTTCATCCACGAAAGGAGGGAGTGAGGATTCTGGTGCTGCGTCTCGACGTTGACTGTCTCGTAGTGGTACTCGGGGTCGGTGATCACCGGCAGGTACAGGCGCTGCCGGTTGGCGTCGGAGAAGCCGGCGTTGCGGTCGCCGCTCCACTGCATCGGGGTGCGCACACCATTTCTGTCGCCGAGAAAGATGTTGTCGCCCATACCGATCTCGTCGCCGTAGTAGATGACGGGCGTCCCGGGCAAAGAGAAAAGCAGACCGTTCATGAGCTCGATGCGGCGGCGCTCGTTGCCCAGCAGTGGCGCGAGCCGCCGCCGGATGCCCAGGTTGATGCGCGCAGCGCGATCCTGCGTATATGCGCGGTACATGTAGTCGCGCTCCTCGTCAGTCACCATCTCGAGCGTCAGCTCATCGTGGTTCCTGAGGAACAGCGCCCACTGCGAGTTGTCCGGGATGGCGGGCGTCTGGGCCAGGATGTCGATGATCGGGAACCGGTCTTCCATGCGGATCGACATGAAAAGCCTGGGCATGAGTGGGAAGTGGAAGCCCATGTTGCATTCGTCGCCCTGCCCGAAGTAAGCGACGGCATCCTCGGGCCACTGATTGGCTTCGGAAAGCAGCATGCGATTGCGGTAGCCCACGTCGATGTGATTGCGCAGCTCCCTCAAGAAGCCGTGGGTCTCCGGGAGGTTCTCGCAGTTGGTGCTTTCACGCTCGTACAGGTAGGGAACGGCGTCGAGGCGCATCCCGTCGATGCCCATGTCGAGCCAGAAGTCGCAGACCTTGAACAGCGCTTCCTTGACGCGCGGGTTGTCATAGTTGAGATCGGGCTGGTGCGAGAAGAAGCGGTGCCAGTAGTACGCGTTGGCGACGTGGTCCCAGGTCCAGTTCGAAACCTCGAAGTCCTTGAAGATGATGCGGGCGTCCTGGTACTTCTGATTGGTCTCGCTCCATACGTACATCTCGCGCATCGCGCTGCCAGGGCGAGACCGTCGGGCCTTCTGGAACCAGGGGTGCTGGTCCGAGGTGTGGTTGCAGACGAGCTCGTTGATCACTCGCATGCCGCGGCTGTGCGCTTCGGCGATGAACTGGCGCACATCGGGCAGCTTGCCGTACATCGGGTTGACGTCCCCGTAATCGGCGATGTCGTAGCCGTCGTCGCGAAGGGGGGAGGGATAGAAGGGCAGGAGCCAGATCGCGCTGACGCCGAGCTCCTGCAGGTAGGGCAGCTTTTCGATCAGGCCCTTGAAGTCCCCGCTGCCGTCGCCATTGCTGTCGTAGAAGGCCCGGACGTGGACCTCATAGATGATCGCGTCCTTGTACCAGAGCGGGTCGTCGTCGAGCTGGAATGCCTCCGGCTTTCGCCTCTTTCCCGTCTTACCGTTCGTAATTGCTCCACGCGCGGGCTCGGTTATCAAAGGAAGTACTCGAAGTCGTGCTCGCTGCGGACGCGGCGCCGAAACCTGAAGATCTGCGCCGGGGCGGCGTGGGGGTTGATCTCGACGTAGTTTCGAGGGCCGTTCCACATATAGCGCGCGCCGCTCAACAGCTCGTGAGCCTGGTAGCTCTTGTCGGTCTCCAGGCCGAGGTCTTTCAGCGGCAGCGTAACCATGCCCGCTTGCGTGTGATGCGGGTCGAGATTGACCACGGTCAGCACCACGTCCGCGAGGTCGGTGGTGCTCTTCGTGTAGGCGATGAGGCTCTCGTTCTCGGTCGTGTGGAACCGCAAGCCTCGGTCGCTCTGCAGCGCAAGGTTCTCGTGCCGGATCTCATTGACCAGCGTGATCATCTCGCGAAGGCTATCCGGAGAGTCGATGTTCCAGCTTCGCAGCTGATATTTCTCCGAGTCGAGGTACTCCTCCGAGCCAGGCTCCTTGGCCCGCCCCTCGCCCAGCTCGAACGCCGGCCCGTAAATGCCGTAGTTGGCTCCCAGCGTGGCCGCCAGCACCAGGCGTGCCGCGAACGCCGGCCGGCCGCCCGTCTGCAGGTACTCGGTGAGGATGTCCGGGGTGTTGGGCCACAGGTTGGGGCGAAAGAAGTCGCTGACCGCCGGGTGGGTCAGCTCGGTGAAGTACTGCGTCAGCTCCCATGCCGTGTGGCGCCACGCGAAATACGTGTATGACTGCGTGAAGCCGCACTTCGCCAACCGGTACATGACCTTTGGCCGTGTGAAGGCCTCGGCCAGGAAGATGACGTCAGGCGTGTCGCGTTTGACCTCGCCGATGAGCCACTCCCAGAACGGGAAGGGCTTGGTGTGGGGGTTGTCGACCCGGAAGATGCGGATTCCCTTGTCGATCCAGTACGTGAAAATCGAGTGGAGCTCGGCCCACAGCTCGCGCCAGGCCTCGCATTCGAAATCGAAGGGCACGATGTCCTCGTATTTCTTCGGGGGATTCTCCGCGTACTGGATCGAGCCGTCGGGCCGGTGCCGGAACCACTCGGGGTGCTCGCGGACGTAAGGGTGGTCGGGCGAGCACTGGAACGCGATGTCGAGGGCGATGTCGAGACCGTTGCCTCGGGCCGCTCCCAGCAGATGACGGAAGTCGTCAAGCGTGCCGAGCTCGGTGGCGATCGACTTGTGCCCGCCCTCGGCTGAGCCGATGGCCCATGGGCTGCCGGGCTCGCTCGCCAACGCCTTGACGCTGTTATTGGCGCCTTTACGGTTGGTGCGCCCGATCGGATGGATAGGCGGCAGGTAAAGGACGTCAAAGCCCATGCCCGCGATGTAGGGCAGGCGCTTTTCGACGTCGGCGAGAGTGCCGTGCCGTCCGGGCTCGCCGGCCGATCTCGGGAACAGCTCATACCAGGCGCTGAATCGAGCCCGCTGCGGGTCGACCAGGATCTGGAGCTCGCGGGGATAGGTAACGGCCTCACTCCGATCGGGATAGCGCTGCATGAGAGCCACAAGCTCCGGGGAAAGGGCACTGGCACCCTCTCCCCTCAAGGCGGGGGGGGTGCGCCGGGAACTGGCTTCGCCAGGCCCGCCGCCCGAAGGGGGGTCTCCCCCCTCAACGAGACGGTTGGGGAGCGGGGCGTTGACCGGCACGGCCGAGGCAACCAGCGCCGCCGCATGTTTCTTCAGTAGGTCGGCATCGCCAGCGTTGGCGCGCTTCGCCGCGGCCTCGACGATCTGTGCGCCGACCTTGAGCTCCGGCCCCACGTCCTGCCCGGCGGCGATTCGTTTCGCGAGCTGTAGGCGCCAGGTCTGGAACCGGTCGACCCACCCCTCGACGGTGTAGACGTATCGCCCAAGCTGGCTGACGGTGATCTCGGCGCGCCATCTGTCATTGACCAGGGGGGCCATCGGCGCCTCGGTCCACGCGCTCTCCGACTCGTGGCGGAAGCGCGCGACGCACGCGACCGCCTCATGGCCGTCGGCGAAAACATCAGCCTCGATCGCCACCCTCTCGCCCAATGAGCGCTTGGCGGGAAAGCGGCCCGCATCGACTTCCGGCGAAACGGCCTCGATGGCTACCCGGCGCCGCCCGTCGACCCTGCCGTCCGGGGCTTTGCCCGTTGGAATCGAAGGCGTTTCCGCGCGTCTCTTGACTGGTGAGCGGGCCACCTGCAAATCGTAGCGATCTGCTCTGCGGCCACCCCCGCCACGGGGGCGGCCGGCTGCTACTTGCTCGCCAAAT
The DNA here is from genome assembly GCA_036569925.1 of Candidatus Dormiibacterota bacterium. Lineage (GTDB taxonomy): Bacteria > Chloroflexota > Dormibacteria > Dormibacterales > Dormibacteraceae > Palsa-872. Next base: position 1,723 of record DATCPU010000218.1, on the reverse strand, counting down.
CGATCAGGCCAAGGCGTGCGGCGGCGATGACCGCCTGCAGCTTGGAGTGAACAAGCAGCTTCTCGATCACGTGCCTCACGTGCCACTCGACCGTGTGGGGCGCAACTCCCAAACGGCGGGACATGCTGATCGTGTCAAGCCCTTCGGCGAGCAAGTTCAAAAGCTCGAGCTCCCTCGCGGTGAGCTGACGAATGAGCCGCGCGCGGTCTTCTCCGCTTACTTTCACGCTCCGCTGGCGTGCAATCGCTTTGGCGAAGAGCGTGGCGGGAACGAGCACTTCGCCTTGACCGCCTCGCCTGACCGCTTCGACGATTTGGTCGGCCGTCGCCGATGTGGTCAGGTAGGCGCTGGCGCCCGCTTCGATGGCATCGAGCAGGCCTGCTTCGGAGTCTTCGGCGCTGTGGAAGACGATCGCGACGTCGGGCCGTTTGGAGCGGATCATGGCTGCGGCGGCAGGACCGCTCATGTCGGGAAGCTCGAAGTCGATCACGACCACCGCGGCCTTGTTGCGTAATGCCGCCGCGGCGGCGTCAGCGCCGGTTCTGGCGATGCCGCAAATGCTCAGGCCAGCTTCGCGCTCGATGATCCCGGCGATCGTGGAGGCCAGCAAGGGATGGCTCTGTACGACCAGGACCTGGAGCCCGTCCCCTCGGCCCGCTCCACCAGGACTTTGGCCGGATCCCGATTGCACCTGGTGCGACCGTACTTGCATGTCCAACGTTCGTCCAATTGGATTCTCTAAACGGCCGATAAGGTCCGGAGTGATCCGGGGAGCCTACGGCTCAGACCAGCTCGCCATCCTCAGGCCCATCGGAGTCGTCAAAGGCGAGCGCGTCTACAACCTGGAGCAAATTTGCCAGGTTTGGCGATGGATCGTCGCGACGGTAGGCGAGCGCGAGCTGGACCAGGGGCGCGGGCGACATCGGCCGATATGCGATCCCGGCCTTGGGGATGGTTGCAAGCCGGCGAACCACCATCATCGCGGGCGAACCCGACCTGGCTATCGCCTCGAGTGTGAGCTCGAGCGGTTCCTGTGACACGACATTCAGCTCTTCGCCCATATGGCGCACGAGCCAACGCCGCAGGTCGCTGGCCACGTCTGTGTTGCCGGCAGAGGGGGGCATTCCGAATGGCACGCCCCGAAGTGATGTGACCGGCACCCGCTCCATTTTCGCCAGGTGGTGATCCGCTCCGAGCGCGAGGATTACCTCTTCACGACGCAACGTCCGTGTTGCTATGCCCTCGGGGTGTGCGCTGCTGGTCAGGACGACCGCAGCGTCGGCGGCATTTTCCTCGAGAAGCTTCAGATTTGCGCTGGAGTTTCCGGAAATGGTCTCGACTTCGACAGCTGGAAACCGGCGGCGGAACTCCGCGATGATGACCCCCGCCGTCGCAACGTCCCCGGCCGATGGATATCCCAGACGCAGGCGCCCCACCATTCCGGACGAGTAGGCCTTCAGAGCGCGGAGGCCTTGGTCCTCGACCTGGACCAATCGCATGGCGTGTGGCAGCAAAACGGCCCCGGCCGGCGTCAAGCGCGCTTCTCTCGGGGTTCGTTCGAGCAATTGAAGGCCCAGCTCGCGCTCCAGGGCCTGGATGCGTTGCGTGAGAGCCGGCTGGGTGACGTGCAGGCCCTCGGCGGCTCGACCGAAATGACCGGAGGTGGCGACCTCGACGAATGCCCTGAGTTGGCGCAGCTCCACTGGCTCGATTATGCCGTCGC